>NC_013201.1 GCF_000023965.1 Halomicrobium mukohataei DSM 12286
CGGGGTGTGCCATCCGAAAACTATATGTATAAACGTCATAGTTATTCCCACGTCCGCAATGACAGACCAGAATGCGAGCAGCGATCGGCGACAGCTACTGAAGGCGCTCGGCACGCTCAGTGTCGCAAGTATGGCTGGCTGTATCAGCCAAAGCGGTTCCGACGGGGACGGCTCGGGCGAGAGCGGAGACGGGTCCACCGGTTCGTCCGGGGACGGCTCCACCGAGGAGGGCGGGGAGGCCACACCGGTACCGATGGCCGACTCGTTCAGCTTCTGGGAGCTGAGCAAGACGTGGGGGCCACACATCGAGCGCTACGAGTCCGAGACCGACGCGACGGTCGAGCACACGAACATGGGTCCGGACGAACTGCTCGACAACCTCCAGACGCGGCTGCTCTCGGGCACCGGTGCGCCCGACGCCGCGATGGTCGAGTACACCTCGCTCAAGCAGGTCGCCAAGACCGGCGGGCTGCGTGACGTCTCCGACTGGATCGACGAGGCCGACATCCGCGACGACTTCACGTCGGGGATCTGGGAGGTCGTCAGCGACGGCGACGCAGTGTACGAGGTCCCCTACGACATCGGACCGGCGACGCTGTTCTACCGCAAGGACATCTGGGACGAACACGGGCTCAGCGACGACATCGAGACCTACGACGAGTTCATCGAGGAGGGCAAGAAGCTCCCCGACGACGTTTCGCTGCTGTCGCTGCCGGGCAGCGGTCTCTCGGTGTTCTGGCGGATGATGTACCGCCAGCTCGGCGGCGTCGAGTTCGACGAGGAAGGGCGGCTCGCGTTCGACAACGACAAAGCGGTGCAGGCGATGGCCCAGCTCCAGGAACTGGCCGACGCCGGCATCACGGACGACACCGCGAGCTGGAGCCAGCAGTGGTTCGCCGGCTTCAACGAGGGGACCGTCACGGCCTACCTCTCGGGGGCGTGGTTCAGCGGGACCCTGATGTCCTCGATGGACGAGGCGGCGGGCGACTGGCGGGGGATGAAGATCCCGGCCCTGGAGTCGGGCGGCACCCGTGCGAGCAACATCGGCGGCTCCGGCGTCTGCTTCCCGGACCAGAACGACGAGGCCACGGCACGCCGGGCCTTCGACTTCGTCGTCAACACGACGACCAACGTCGAGGAGATGGCGAACCTGTTCGCCGAGGAGGGCAACATCAGCGCGTACATGCCCGCGTGGGACGACGAGGCCTTCGAGAACCCCCGCGAGTTCTTCGGCGGACAGGCCCTCGGTACGCTGTGGACCGACATCGCCGACGACATTCCGCCGTACCGCTACACGCTCGACTCGCCGAAGATCATGAACCTGCTCAACCCGCTCCTGCAGGACGTCGTCTACGGTGACCTCGATCCCGAGTCGGCACTGGAGGAGTGGGTCACCCAGTCCGCCAACGAGACCGGGCGTGAAGTCGCCTAACATGAGCCGTCAGCTGCTCGTTCCGCTGCTCGATCAGGTTCGATTCAAGCGCGAGCAGTTGAAAGACCGACTCCCGACGCTGCCTGGAACGCCGCTGTTGTTCTTGAGTCCGTTCTTCCTGCTGTTCGGCGTGTTCCTCGCTATTCCGGTGTTCTACACCTTCTACCTGTCTTTCTTCACGTTCCAGGGCGTCTCGACGGAGGCGCTGTTCGCCATCGACGTCGGCGCGTACCAGATCATGATCCCCGAGATGGCCAACCTCCAGTACGTCGGTCTGGACAACTATCGACGCCTGCTCACCGACAGCGTGTTCTACCAGTCGCTGTTGAACACGGCGATCATCTTCGTCGTGCAGGTGCCGTTGATGGTCGCGCTGGCACTCGGGCTCGCGCTCGTGTTGAACGCCGCCTACACCAGGTACAAGGGCATCTTCAGGAGCCTCCTGTTGCTCCCGGTGTCGGCGAACACGGTCGCGTACTCGGCGGTGTTCATCGTGATCGCGGCGGAAGGCGGGATCGCCGACATCGCGCTCGGAGCGATCGGTATCCCGCCGATCGACTGGATCAGCGACGGCTTCTGGGCGCGGAACCTCGTGGCGTTCATGTCGGTGTGGCGCTGGACGGGGTACAACATGATCATCATCCTCGCCGGACTGCAGACGATCTCGCCGTCGCTGTACGAGGCCGCAGAGATCGGCGGCGCGACGAAGATCCAGAAGTTCCGCCACATCACGCTACCACAGCTGAAGCCGATCATGCTGTTCGTCTTCGTGACGACGACGATCGGCGTCTTCAAGAAGTTCGCCGAGCCGATGATCGTCATCAGCTCCGGGGGGCCGATCAACGAGACGCGAACGATCGTCTACTACATCTGGCAGGTGGCGTTCCAGAACCTCGAACTCGGCTACGGGAGCGCGCTGACCGTCGCCCTCGTGGCGATCATCATGACCCTGTCGCTCATCCAATTCAAGGTGTCCTAAGATGCACGAAAAACTCGAAAAGGAGGCGCTGTGGCAGTTCGGCGGCTACGGATTCCTCGTCGCCGTCACGATGGTGATGATGTTTCCCATCTACTGGCTCGTCGTCGCCTCGACGCTGCCGCAGTCGGCGATCTTCGCGGGCGGTGCGGGCGAACTGCCACGGCTGATTCCGGGGACGAACTTCCTGGCGAACGCCGAGGCGCTCGCCGCCCGTCCGGAAGTCGACTTCTACCGGAGCATGCTCAACAGTCTCGTGATCGCCGTCGTCTACACGGGCCTGGCGCTGCTGTTCTGTTCGATGGGCGGGTTCGCACTGGCGAAGTACGACTTCAAGTACAAGCGGGCGCTGTTCATGGGGATTCTGGGAACGCTGTTGCTCCCGACGAATCTGCTGGTGATCCCGCTGTTCTTGCTCGTCTCGAACATGGGCCTGTCCAACAGCTACTGGGCCGTGATCCTCCCGTGGGCCGCGTATCCGCTGGGGATCTTCTTCATGAAACAGGCGATGCAGTCGATCCCGGACTCGCTGCTCGAAGCCGCACGGATGGACGGCGCGTCGGAGTTCCAACTGTACTACCGCGTCGTGCTCCCGTCGATGAAGTCGTCGCTGGCCGCGCTGGCGGTGATCCTGTTTCTCTTCCAGTGGAACCTCTTCCTGTGGCCCCTCGTAGTGTTGCGCGAAGGGAAGTACACGATCCCGGTGGCGATCTCGAAGATCATGAGCAACGACATGATCGCGTACGACCAGCTGATGGTCGCGTCCGCGATGGCGATCGTCCCGATGTTCGTGGTGTTCATCCTGCTCCAGCGCCACTTCGTAAACGGTATACTCGGCGGAGCAGTCAAGGAGTGATACACGATGACAGCAATAACTCTCGATGGATTGACGAAGAGCTACGACGCGACTGACATGGACGACATCCCCGACAACGAGATCGTCGCCGTCGAGGACGTCGACCTCGAAATCGAGGACGGCGAGTTCCTCGTCTTCGTCGGTCCGTCGGGCTGTGGGAAGTCGACGACGCTGCGATGTATCGCCGGCCTCGAAGACGCGACCGGCGGAGAGATCCGGTTCGGCGAGACGGTCGTCAACGATCTCCGGCCGCGCGACCGCGACGTGGCGATGGTGTTCCAGAACTACGCGCTGTACCCCCACATGACGGTCCGGAAGAACATCAGCTTCGGTCTGCGCCTCTCGTCGACGCTGACGACGCCGGAGATCGACAGTCGCGTCACCGACGTGGCCGAGATGATGGGGATCGAGGACCTCCTCTCGAAGACGCCGGACGAGCTATCGGGCGGCCAACAGCAACGCGTCGCGCTCGGGCGTTCGATCGTGCGCGAACCGGGCATCTTCCTGATGGACGAACCGCTCTCGAACCTCGACGCGAAGCTTCGGGCAGAGATGCGCACCGAGATCCAGGAGCTCCAGAACGACCTCGGCGTGACGACGGTGTACGTCACCCACGACCAGACCGAGGCGATGGCGATGGGCGATCGAATCGCCGTGCTGAACGACGGGCTCCTCCAGCAGGTCGCACCGCCCGAAGAGATCTACCGGCGTCCCGCAAACGAGTTCGTCGCCGGCTTCATCGGGAGCCCGAGCATCAACTTCTTCGACGTGAGCGTCGACGGACAGACGCTGACCGCCCCGAGTGGGTTCAGCTACGAACTCGAAGACCACAGCGTCGAGGACGACACCGTCCGCCTCGGGATCCGACCGGAAGACCTGACGATCGAAGAGGGTGGGGACGACATGACCGTCACCGTCGTCGAGAAGATGGGCAACGAGAACTTCATCTACGGCACCGTCGGCGACGTGGAGGTCGTCGCCCGGACCCCGGTGACCGTTCGCCCAGAGCCCGACCAGCGGGTCGGCATCTCCTTCGCCGAATCGGCGATGTACCTCTTCGACAGCGAAACCGGTGCGGCGATCAAGACCAAGACCGACGAGATCGAACCGCAGGCGGCGCAGTTCTAACTCGTCGCCGCTCGCATTCTCCTTCGAAGTCGACGGTTCGCGCCCGGATCGATCGACGACTGCCAAGCACCAGCGAGTGCTGTGACGCGTAGCCAGCGATCGAAGCCCGGTAAAAGAGCGCGTGTGTCGCCCACACCGCTGGCGACCGCTGCGAAGTCGCGACCCCTGCGGTCACGAGATCCATCAAAGAGTGACAACTGGCGGCCTCATACGGATTATTGTAGCGATTTACCGGTGATTGTCTACTCCGTGGCGACGATCACCGGTAAGCAACTACAATAAACCGTATCAGTCGTCGACGTACGGGTGGAGCGTGACCGTGAACGAGGTCCGCTCGGGCTGGACGCGGTCGGACTCGAACGTCTCGGGCCCACAGCTGCCCGACCCGAGTCCGGAGTGTGCGTGGTCCAGCGAGAGGAACACGTCGTCCTCGCGGGACAGTTCGTGTTCGTGATCGGCGGCCTCCAGCTGCTCGGTCGAGTAGTGGTGTGCGGTCACGTCGAGCAGCGAGTCCCCGGTCGCGAGGAGCCCGGTACCGTTGCGGTCGGTAACGGCCACCCAGCGGGTGTCGCTGCGAGTGCCGTTCGCCTGGGGCCTGACGTAGGGCGTGTGGAGGTCGGCAACGTCGGCCTCGTACCGACCGACGGGGGACGCCTGCTCGCTGTCGGCGTAGGACTCGCCCGGGCCGCGGCCGTACCACGTGACGTGGTCGAAGTCCCCGTCGAGCGTCAGGTCGAGTCCGATCCGTGGCAGCGACGGGAGCATCGAGAGGTCGCCCTCAGGGTCGAGATCCGTCTCGATCTCGACGGCTCCGGTGGGGTGGATCGTGTACGTCTGCGTCGTCGCGAACCCGTGGGCGAACATCGGCGGCGCGAGGCGACCGTCGACGGTGATCGTGACCGTCTCCTCCCCGACCTCGGTGTCGACGGCGTCGACGCGGGACTGCAAGCTGTCGAGACCGTGCTCGCGCCAGATCTGTGCGAAGCCGACCGTCCGGGCGTCCCAGTCGGCGATCGGTTCCTCGTTTTCGTGTAGTTCGAGGAAGCGCGTGAAGAAAGTCGGGACCAGCGGCAACCCTCTGTCGTTGTCCGTCGGGGCACGCCAGAGTCCGACCTCGGGACCCTCGGTGACGACCGACCGACCGCGGTAGGACAGCGAGTCGACGACGCCGTATCGGGCGTCGAACCGGAGCTCGAACTCCGCGTTCGAGACGACGATCTCGTCGTCGCTGCGTTCACAGGACAGCGGTGCGGGAAGCGTCGCGGCCGGCACCGTCGGTGCCTCGCTCGTCGGGAGTTCGTGCTGGCTCGTTGCGACCGTGTGGCCGGCCGGTGCCCACGACGTGTCACTGGCCAGCGAGACCTCGACGACGAGGAACCGCTCGCCCCGGCCAGCATCCTCGAACGGCACCGTGACGGGTTCGCTGTCGCCGGGTGCGACGGCTGGGAGGTCGAGCGTGCCACTCTGGACGACCCGGCCGTCGGCCTCGACGCGCCACCGGGCGCGGAGGTGATCTAGCCCGCGGAAGTCGTAGCGGTTCTCGACGACGAGTTCGCCCCGTTCGAGGGCTGCGGGCTCGAACGTGACCGGCTCGACGACGTTCTTGAACTCGGTGAGGCCCGGCGAGGGCGTTCGATCGGGAAAGACGAGACCGTTGATGTTGAAGTTCCCCGTGTTGGGCTCGTCGCCGAAGTCGCCGCCGTAGGCGAACCACTCCGCTCCGTCCTCGGTCGTCTGGCGGATGCCCTGGTCGATCCAGTCCCAGACGAACCCGCCCTGCAGTCGCTCGTGGCCGTCGAATACGTCCCAGTACTCCTCGAACCCGCCCGGACCGTTCCCCATGGCGTGGGCGTACTCACAGAGGATCACGGGGTGGTCCGGATCGTCGACTGCCAGGGCCTCGATGTCCTCGGGCGGGGTGTACATGGGCCCGACGATGTCGCTGACCCGCTGGTCGTGGTCCTGCTCGTAGTGGACCGGCCGCGTCGGATCGCGCTCGCGTGTCAGCTCGTACATCGTCTCGTGGTGGGCCCCGACTGCGGACTCGTTGCCCAGCGACCAGATCACGACGCTCGGGTGGTTCTTGTCTCGTTCGAGCATCCGGACCATCCGATCGACGTAGGTGTCTTCCCACGCGGGGTCGTCACTGAGATGCTGGACGGCGTCGATGCGTTCCATCCCGTGACACTCGATGTCGGTCTCGTCCATGACGTAGAGCCCGTACTCGTCACAGAGGTCGTAGAACCGCGTGTCGTTGGGGTAGTGAGCGGTCCGGACGGCGTTGACGTTGTGCCGTTTCATCAGCTCGATGTCCGCGCGCATCTGGTCGACGGTGACGGCCCGCCCCCGGTCGGGATCGAAGTCGTGGCGGTTCACGCCGCGGATCGTCACGGCTTCGCCGTTGACCAGGAACTGGCCGCCGTCGATCTCGACCTCGCGAAAGCCGACCGTCTCGCGAACGGTCTCGACGGGCGTTCCGTCGTCCAGTAGCGTCACCAGGAGCGTGTACCGGTCCGGCGTCTCTGCGGTCCACTTGTCCGGGTCCTCGACGGTCGTCGACAGCGAGAGCGTCGTCTCACCGTCGGTCAGCGCGTACGACTCCGCGAAGGTGGCGGCAGTGTCGCCCGCTTCGTCGACCAGAGAGGCGCGGAGACGGCCCGTCGCGTCGCCACCGGCTACCGATTCGATGTCGACCGCCGCGGAGAACCGGGCGTCGACGTAGTCGTCGTCCAGTTCGGTACGGACGTCGACGTCCGCGACGTGAGTCTCCGGCACGGCGTACAGGGTGACGTCACGGAAGATGCCGCTGAGCCACCACATGTCCTGATCTTCGAGGTAGCTCCCGTTAGACCACTTGTAGACCCGTGCAGTGACCGTGTTCTCCCCCGGCTCGACGTAGTCGCTCACGTCGAACTCCGCGGGGAGACGCGCGCCTTCGCTGTAGCCGACGCGCTCGCCGTTGACCCAGAGGTGGAAGGCGGAGTCGACCCCCTCGAAGCGCAGGCGGATCTGTCGACCGTCCCAGTCCTCGTCGACGTGGACGGAGCGCCGGTACGTCCCCGTCGGGTTCTCGGTCGGAACGTGGGGCGGATCGACCGGGAACGGGTAGACGACGTTCGTGTAGTGTGGGTGTCCGTGGCCGTCGAGTTGCCAGTTCAGCGGGACCTCGATTCGGTCCCAGTCGACGTCGTCCGTCGCGCCCGGGATCGCTGGCGCGTCCGCAGGGGTCTCGGCGAGGTGAAACTGCCACTCGCCGTTCAATCGCCGAACCCACGGCGAGGCAGTCACGCTGTCCCGGCGTGCAGATTGCTCGTCCGAGAACGGGAACACGTCAGTGTGTGGTGCGAGCCTGTTACGACCGACTACTCGCGGATCTGTCCAGTCGGGCATGCTGTCTGTCCACTGTTTCGGTCAGCTATTCATTCTTTTGGAAATCGGACTGCAGCGCGGTCTACACCGAAGACACGGCGTGTGAGGTGTGAGGAGTGACAGCCCGTTGTTGCTTGGCAGAAGTTTTAATATAACGATCTTCAATAACAGGCGTATGCGAAGGATGTGGCAACTGTTCGCAGTAGACAGTAGTGGTGGGGAAACAGCACTCGACGAACGGGAGACAGATGTCTGACGGCTGGTCACGCCGCTCGGTGCTCAAGTCCAGTCTGGGACTGTCGCTGGCCGGTGTTTCGCTGTCTGGTACGACCGAGACAGTGACCGGCGCGAGCGAGTACGAGACGCTCAGACAGCGGTGGGCACAGTTGCTCACCGGTGGCGACTTCGACGAGACACAGTCCGAGTATCAGGATCCGCTGGCCGAGCTGGACCAGACGGCACAGGACCACTGGGAGACGATGGACACCAGCGCCGACCGTGATCGGCTCTGGTCCGACCTCCCGATCCCGGCGTCGTCCAGTGCGAGCGCGAGCGAGAGCAACATCACCGACAGCTACGGCCGCCTCCAGGAGATGGCCATGGCCTACGCCACGAACGGGAGTTCACTGGAGAACGATAGCGCGCTCGTGACAGACGTCGTCGACGGACTCGACTTCCTCTACGATCGGGTCTACAACGAAGACCAGTCTCAGTTTGGCAACTGGTGGCACTGGGAGATCGGCTCGCCGATGCGTCTCGTCAGCGTCTGCGCGCTGGTCGGCGACGAACTGTCCTCGACACAGGAGACAAACTACACGAACGCCGTCGGCGCTCACACCGGAACGCCCTACGAGTACACGGAGTACGACGTGACGAGTGGCGGTGCCAACCGCGTCGACATGTGTATCATCACCGCGCTCCGTGGCGCGATCTCGGGGACGGACTCGACGATCGCTCTCGCCCGAGACTGCATCGAAGAGAGCGATATCTTCCAGTACAACACCAGCGGCGGCGGCAACGGACTCTACCGCGACGGATCTTACGTCTATCACGAGGAGATACCCTACATCGGGTCGTACGGTGCAATCTTGCTCGAAGGGCTCGGTGAACTGTTCACGGTTCTGGACGGGACGACTTGGGAGATCACGGCCGTCGACCACGACGTGATCTACGACGCCGTCGGTGACGCGGTCGCCCCGTTCATGTACAGAGGGCTGATGATGGACGCGGTCAGCGGCCGGTCGATCTCGCGAGCAGACCAGACCGACCACGTACGCGGCCACGGCATCACCGCGACCGTCCTTCGGCTGGCGAATACCGCACCGGAACCCTACGCCAGCGAGTTCCGGTCGCTCGCCAAGGGCTGGATCGAGAACGACACGTGGGACAGTTTCCTGAGCGATGCAGACGTGCCCGACATCGCGAACGCGACGGCGGTCCTCGACGATTCGACGATCAGTGCCGCCGACGAACCGGTCCGACACGACGTGTTCCACAACATGGACCGGGTCGTACACAACCGCTCGGAGTGGGCCTACACGATCAGCATGTGCTCGGAGCGGATCGCTCGCTACGAGGCGATCAACGAGGAGAACCTCCGTGGCTGGTACACCGGTGCCGGGATGACCCAGCTGTACAACGACGACCTCGGCCACTACACCGACGGCTACTGGCCCACCGTCGACCCCTACCGGCTCCCCGGAACGACCGTCGACACCCGCGATCGGTCCGCCCTCGACGGCACTCACCACCCACGACCGTCGACACAGTGGGTCGGCGGCGCGTCGGTCGACGAGTTCGGGATCGCCGGAATGGAGTTCGACGCCGAGGGCGCATCGCTCACCGGCAAGAAGTCCTGGCTACTCCTCGACGACACCGTCGTCGCACTCGGAGCCGACATCACCAGCTCCGACGGTCGCCCGATCGAGACCACCGTCGAGAACCGGAATCTCCACACGGACGGAAGCGAGACGCTCACCGTCGACGAAACCGAGAAGTCCACGACACCGGACTGGTCCGAGACGCTCACCGACGTGTCCTGGGCGCACCTCGACGGCGTCGGTGGCTACCTGTTCCCGAACCAACCGACCCTCGAAGCCAAACGCGAGGAACGCACCGGTTCCTGGCAGGAGATCAACGCGGGCGGACCGAGCGAGGCGCTGACCCGCGAGTACCAGACCCTCTGGCTCGACCACGGTGTCGATCCCAGCGCCGAGACGTACGCGTACGCACTGCTCCCGGGCCACACCGCGTCCGAGACGCGACAGCGGAGTCAGGAGCCCGGCTTCGAGATCGTCGCCAACGACGCCACGGTCCAGGCCGTCACGGTGCCCCGTCTGGGGTTGACGGCCGCCAACTTCTGGAGTAGCGGTTCGATCACGGTCCCCGGCACCGAGCGAACGCTCTCGGTGAGCGGCCCGGCAGCCGTCGTCGTCAGACACCGAAACGACGAACTCGTGGTCGGCGTCGCCGACCCCTCCCGAACACAGGAGACGGTCACTGTCGAGTACGATCACTACACGGACGGGATCGTCGGTACTGACTCGGCGGTCGGTGTCACGCAGTTCCAACCACGCGTCACGATAGAGGTCGCCGTCGGCGGAACTCGCGGTACGACCCACTCGGCGACCTTCGACGCCCCCGTCACAGAGCTCTCACCGCGTGCAGACACGTTCGTTCGCGACGGCTCGTACGCTGGCGACAACTACGGGTCGTGGTCCTCGTTGGTCGTCAAAGGCGGTCCGACGGGCTACAGCAGAGAGTCGTATCTCGCGTTCGACCTGGCGTCGGTCGCGGGCGAGGTTCAAGAGGCCATGCTCGACGTGTACGGCGCGGTCACCGACGACAACGGCGGAGCGTCCGTCGACTGTACAGTCGCCGCCGTCGACGACGACAGCTGGACGGAGGACGGACTCACCTGGGATACGAAACCCGATCTGGGCTCGTCGCTGGGCTCTCTGACCGTCACACGGGAACGCCGCTGGTGGCGCGAAGACGTGACGGAGTTCGTACAGACAGCCGCCAGCGGTGACGGAACCGCCAGCGTCGCGCTTCGGCAACCGAACGACGAGCGCTACGCCAGCTTCGATAGCCGAGAAGCAGACGAGAACCCGCCGTCACTGCGCGTCACGACCAGTCGCCCCGACACGACGGCACTCACCCCGACAGCAGACACCTTCGTCCGGAACGGGTCGTACTCCGGTGACAACTACGGGTCGTGGTCCTCGCTGGTCGTCAAGAACGCGTCGACCGGCTACAGTCGCCAGGGGTACCTCACCTTCGACCTGAGCGCGCTGTCGGGTTCGGTCGACGAGGCCGTTCTCTACCTCTACGGCGCGGTCACCGACGACAGCGGCGGAGATGCCGTCGACTGTGCGATCAACGCCGTCGACGACGACAGCTGGACGGAGGACGGAGTTACATGGGACACGAAGCCCGAGGTGGGCTCGGCACTCGGTTCCGTGATCGTCACCCGGACGCCACAGTGGTGGACCGTCGACGTGACCGAGTTCGTCCGATCGGAGGCCAGCAGCGATGGCGTCGTCAGTCTGGCCGTCCAGCAGCCACAGAGCGGCCTGTACACCGACTTCAACAGCCGGGACGCCGACGAGAAGGTGCCGACGCTTCGGGTGCAGACCTCGTAGCCGGACGGCGAACTCCTTCATCCACAGTCGGGGACCGTCCTAGCCGCCCACGGCGTGACCAGACCGACGACAGCCGCCGGGATAGACAGTACGAGTTCAGTTTTGACGACGACAGTCCAGCATGGCTGAACAGTTCGCTGCGAGAACAAGGCCTGTGCCAGAAAACTGCGAGTGAATGTCTCATGACGATCAATGTTTGCCTATAATGTATAGAATCCCCTATTGTCGAATGTAGTTGTATATCGGACCAGCGAATTTCATTACAGCATTAGTTCTGTAATGCAATCGGGTTATCCGGTACCCCGTCCGATCGCTGGTAGAACGACCATGGCTCGGCGACCAGAAGCAGACTCTCCGAGTCAGCCACACATACGACGAACCTAGAGAGCTTTTCACCAGTCACCAAAGATAGCTGCCATACTAGCCCTGTATTTCAGTGATAAGTGCTCTCCTGCGAGCTTTCAGATACATATCGTAATTTTTGTTCTCTCTATCGAGAATATGCTAACATATTTGTCTCACTCGAGGCCATATCTGCTGTTCGGACTTTCAAATGGCCACACATAGCTCCCAGCGACGGTCGGTGTCGCCACTGGCGAATCAGTTCGGCAAAATGCTCACGGTCGTCGGGCAACAGCGATCCGCATGAAGCAATCGGTGATCGACCGGCCGGAGATCGCGTGCGCGCTACTGTGCGGTGCTGTCGGGTTCGGACTGTACGGCGTCGAAAGCGGCGTGCTGTGGGTCATCGTCGGATACTTCCTCGGCAAGTCCATCGAGAGTCTGTTCTGGACCCTCACCGGAGGCCTGAGCTCGTAGGCCACATCTACGCAGCGACCCGCGACGGACTCACAGGTGTGCGAATCGAAGCGATCGGAGACGACACGCACGACCAGCGACCCACTTTTTGCACGCGTCGAAGCGCCGTCGCGCCCGGTAGTCCTCGTCGCGATCACCGACCTGACCGAAGTGATACCGACGTGGTCCACACACAGCTACACCGACAGTTACCGAACGGAACGATGTCGCTCGAAGCGAGCACTGCCGCTGTCGATCGACATGAAAAAAGCCCACAGCCACGATGGCTGCGGGCTCTGTAGTATGAATGGCAGGCGGCGAACCGGCTTTCCCAGGGGTTCGCACACCCCAGTACTCACCGCAACGCTGGCAGGCTTAACGTCCGTGTTCGGGATGGGTACGGGTGTTTCCCTGCCGCTATGGCCGCCTTTACGCCGAGTCGTGGAATCGAACCACGAGGATACCTGTCTCGGTCTCCGCGTCTACGTGCGATCCAGTGAACGCCTGGACTCGTGCAACGCAATGAGTCACAGTGCAATGAGTGTGTGGCTTCGGTCGATTAGTGCTCGCGGGCTCAACGTCTCGTTGCCTCGACGCGTACACCCCGAGTCTATCTATCTCGTCTTCTACGAGTGACCTCGGTGGAATCTCTTTTCCAGGTGGGTTTCGAGCTTAGATGCATTCAGCTCTTACCCCGTATGACGTGGCTGCCCGGCACGTGCCTTCTCAGACAACCGGTACACCAGTGGTCACCAATCGGAGTTCCTCTCGTACTATACGATCGTTCCCGTCAGATTCCGTTACACCCCCAATAGATAGCAGCCGACCTGTCTCACGACGGTCTAAACCCAGCTCACGACCTCCTTTAATAGGCGAACAACCTCACCCTTGCCCGCTGCTGCACGGGCAGGATGGAGGGAACCGACATCGAGGTAGCAAGCCACCGGGTCGATATGTGCTCTTGCCGGTGACGACTCTGTTATCCCTAGGGTAGCTTTTCTGTCGTAGATCGGCCCGCATCAAGCAGGCGCATCCGTTCGCTAGACCACGCTTTCGCGTCAGCGTCACCGTGTTGGTAGTGACACTGTCAAGCCATCTTTTGCTCTTGCGCTCTTCGCCGCGTCTCTGTCACGGCTGAGATGGCCTTAGGGCGCGCTCGATATTCTTTCGAGCGCGTACCGCCCCAGTCAAACTGCCCGGCTATTGGTGTCCTCCGCCAGGAGTGAGGGTCACAGTCACTACCGGGTAGTGTTTCATGAGTGCCTCGGTGGCCCGCTAGCGCGGGTACCTGTGTAACGGCTCCTACCTACCCTGCACAGTAGCGACCATGTCCCAGCAACAGCCTGCAGTAAAGCTCCATAGGGTCTTCGCTTCCCCTTGGGGGTCTCCAGACTCCGCACTGGAACGTACAGTTCACCGGGCCCAACGTTGGGACAGTGACGCTCTCGTTAATCCATTCATGCAAGCCGCTACTGAAGCGGCAAGGTACTACGCTACCTTAAGAGGGTCATAGTTACCCCCGCCGTTGACGGGTCCTTCGTCCTATTGTACTAGGTGTTCAGATACCCGCACTGGGCAGGATTCAGTGACCGTACGAGTCCTTGCGGATTTGCGGTCACCTATGTTGTTACTAGACAGTCGGAGCGTCCGAGTCACTGCGACCTGCTCCTGTCAGGAGCAGGCATCCCTTATTCCGAAGGTACGGGACTAACTTGCCGAATTCCCTAACGTCGGTTGTTCCCGACAGGCCTTGGCTTTCGCCGCCACGAGCACCTGTGTCGGATCTCGGTACGGATCGTATGCTCCCTTTTCACGGGCCCCAGGTTGAACCGATTTTCACTATCCCGCCGTTCGTCCGCTTCCTGCCATTACGGCTTCCACGGATTTGGACGGTTCGACCGGGCGAAGGCCCGGCTCGGTCGACCCCGAGGCGTCGGTTTCACTGCATACGAGCGCTGGAATATTAACCAGCTTCCCATGTCGTCCCCTTCGAATTACGGGGGGACTTAGGACCGGCTAACCCTCAGTTGACGAACAGTGCTGAGGAACCCTTGCTCGTTCGGCCGTCGGAATTCTCACCCGACTATCGCTGCTACTATGGCCAGAATTGTCGTCACCGATCGGTCCACAGGAGTTCTCACCCCTGCTTCCATCCAATCGGAGCGCCAACCTACTCGATCTCCCTTTCACGGGAGCGGCCAGGTCTCGGTGGTGGATTTGAGTCCCGATCATTTTCAGCGCCTCAAACCTCGGCCGGTAAGCTGTTACGCTATTCTTAGAGGGTAGCTGCTTCTAAGCTCACCTCCCGGCTGTCTAGGGCTTGAGACCACTTTCGATCACACTTAATCCACACTTTGGGACCTTAACCCGGCGCTGGGTTGTCTCCCTTACGGTACACAGGCTTACCCCGCATACCGGACTGCCCGCGTCGACGGCGTTCGTAGGTTCGGAGTTTGACAGAAGTGTTCACTTCTCTCGAAGTGAAGCACCTCAATCGGTCGCTCTACCCCACGAACTACCTCGGCGGACGTCATGCTTCGACATGTTTTGGTTGGAACCAGCTGTTTCCGGGTTCGATGGGCCTTTCACCCCTACACGTAGGTCACGGGAGGGTATTGTAGGACACCATCCCTAACGGGCCTCCACGTGCCTTTCGGCACGCTTCACCCTGCCCACGCGTAGATCACCCGGTTTCGGGTCGTGCCCGTTTGACTCCCCGCCCTTGAAGACGGCGGCCCTCGCAATGCTGCGGCCATGTCGGTTTCCCTATGCCTTCCCCGATTATCGGGTTAGACTCGCCAAACAGGCACACTCTCTGGCTCGTTTTTCAAAACGCACGACGGAACTTCGGCTTCCCGTAAGTCCTACTGACGGCTCGCGCCGCTCTCGTTTGTTACAGGACCTTGTAAGCCCCGTCGCTCGATCGCCACCTGATTTCAAGCCCTATTGCAACCCCCGTCTGAGGGTGCTTTTCAGCGTTCGCTCACGCTACTTGTTCACTATCGGTCTCGGAGAGTATTTAGCCTTGGCAGTCGATGCCTGCCGTCTTGACGAGGGATTTCCAACCCCCGCTACTCTGGAGTTACCACACGACGTACTGACCTTCACTACGGGGTTGTCACCCTGTATCACGCTTCGTTCCAGAAGACTTCGTGAAGATGGTCGGCCGATGAAAGGTAGTCCGTACACCACATTGCCCGTGAGGGCTTCGGTTTGGGCTGTGTCGCGTTCACTCGCGGTTAGTAACGACATCGCATTGCGCTTTCTGTTCCTCTCGATACTAAGATGTTTCAATTCTCGAGGTTCCCCATTGCGCGGAGCAATTGTAAAGAGATTCCCATTCGGAGATCCATGGTTCTTCGCCTCCGTGCGGCTCCCCATGGCTTTTCGCAGCTTGGCACGTCCGTCATCGGCTTCCGAGCCGAGCTATCCACCAGGCGGCACAGTAGCCAACGTCAAATTTGGTTGTGACTCGATGAAATTGCACGAGTCCAGTGGACGCCTGGATCGCACGTACACGCGGTGTCATCAGTACAGCCGGTGCGACCCGGTCTGTACATCGACCCTTCCTACCCACGCTTGCACGGAGTAGTGCACTGGTCTTCGTACCAGATCCGAGCGCCGTCCCACACTTAAGGGGCTCGGTTCGGAGCTGCTACGAGGTACGGACCCGCCGGGAGTTGCACCCGGCCTCCCCGAAGGGAGATCCGCCTCGGATAGGTCTTGTGAGCCCTGACGGCCCAACACGGTCTTCCGACCAAATTGTTGGTCGCGCTCGACCAACGGTAACAGCAGGTGGGCCAGGCACGTCGGCCTGGTCCCGTTCAGTAGGAGGTGATCCAGCCGCAGATTCCTCTACGGCTACCTTGTTACGACTTAAGCCCCCTTGCGAAGCCCAGATTTGACCATCGCATGATGGCCTCATCCGGACCTCACTCGGGTGCTTTGACGGGCGGTGTGTGCAAGGAGCAGGGACGTATTCACCGCGCGCTTCTGACACGCGATTACTACCGAATCCAGCTTCATGTGGGCGAGTTTCAGCCCACAATCCGAACTACGACCGAGTTTGGGAGATTAGCTCTACCTCTCGGTATCGCGACCCATTGTCTCGACCATTGTAGCCCGCGTGTTGCCCAGTCCATTCGGGGCATACTGACCTACCGTTGCCCGTTCCTTCCTCCGACTTAGCGTCGGCGGTCTCCGTAGTGTACCCGACTACCTCGGGGTATCGCTGGCAACTACGGATGCGGGTCTCGCTCGTTACCTGACTTAACAGGATGCCTCACGGTACGAGCTGACGGCGGCCATGCACCTCCTCTCAGTAACTCGGGTAAGCTCGTCAAGCTGACCGTCGTTATTACTGTCGGGACTGGTGAGATGTCCGGCGTTGAGTCCAATTAAACCGCAGGCTCCTCCGGTTGTGGTGCTCCCCCGCCAATTCCTTTAAGTTTCATCCTTGCGGACGTACTTCCCAGGCGGCTCGTTTATCGTCTTCACTTCGGCTCACCGTGCACTCGTAGTGCACGGCAGACCTAACGAGCATCGTTTACGGCCAGGACTACCCGGGTATCTAATCCGGTTCGAGACCCTGGCTTTCGTCCCTCACTGTCGGGTCCGGCTTCTCAGCGTGCTTTCGCCATTGGTGGTCCGTCCAGGATTACAGGATTTCACTCCTACCCCAGACGTACCCGCTGAGTCTTCCGGCCCCAAGCCGTGCAGTTTCCACCGGAAGCCGACGCGTTGAGCGCGTCGATTTCCCGATAGACTTTCACGGCAAGCTACGGACGCTTTAGGCCCAATAACAGCGGCCATCACTCGGACTGCCGGTATTACCGCGGCGGCTGGCACCGGTCTTGCCCAGTCCTTATTCGTCGACCACCTTACGGTCGAGAAAAGCGAGGGCTATATGCCCTCGCACTCGGAGTCCCCCTATCGCACTGTCGTGCAGTGTAAAGGTTTCGCGCCTGCTGCGCCCCGTAGGGCCCGGTATCTTGTCTCAGATACCGTCTCCGGGTTCTGGCTGTCACCACCCGTACCGATTACTGGCACGGTGGGCCGTTACCCCACCGTCTACCTAATCGGCCGCAGCCACATCCTATAGCGCCGGAACGTTTCTCGCATTCGGCAGTTCAAGCGTGAATGCGATATCCACGATTAGCCTCAGTTTCCCGAGGTTATCATGGTCTATAGGGTAGTTTGGCCACGTGTTACTGAGCTATACGCCACGGGTCTAAGCCCGTGCGACTAGCATGGCTAAATCGGACTCCGATAGCAATGGCCTCCGGCAGGATCAACCGGAATGTGCTGACATAGTCAGCGGCGGAAAGGTGTCACTCCGTCGGAAGCAAACGCTGGGGTATCCTTCCCCAGCTACATCGTGTTGGGTCCGTCAGGGCTCACATCAGATCCCATCTTGACGGCGGACCGCAGGGGTGGGATCCTCATACTTCGCGAGAGTGTCGACCACCGCGAGGCGGCGATCAGAGACACGCTCGCTCGCTAGCTCGTCGACGACCGAAGTCGCCGAGAGCCGGGGTGACGTAGCGGGCAGCGACCCGGCGTCCGTCATCCCTCGTACGGATATAATCGTGAGAGAGGAGACTATAAAAGGCCAACGATTCGGTGGCGGCGTGGGTAATGAAACCACAAGACAGCGACGGGAGATTGTGAGGATCGGAATTGCCATTTTGACGTGGTAGGGGGACGCTCGTCGGGCATCTCCGAGACGACAGGCAACCACGGCAACGAGAGGAGGATCGACCAGACGATGTCCGGGAGTCGAACAGCACTGCGACGCCCCAACGAGTGAAAATAGCCCGTAGCGTGGCCAGGTCGTACTACGACGAGGAGTTCGCCGTCGTGTCCGGCGTCGGTTCGGGACAGGCCATGAGCGTCGTCATCGTACTCACGGACAGTTCGCCTCGGCGTCGATCGTCGCCCGCGTCGAGGACTCGTTGCAGTCGAACGAGGAAGACGGAACCGCTTCGGTCGCAGTCCCACCGGTTTCGAGCACGTCGAAGGAGACGGAGTTGGTGCCACGCTCGGCGAGCGTGAGGCGGACACGTCCGCCCGGGGCGACGGTGTACACGCCGTCAAACAGGGGACCAGCGTCGCCGTCGACGAGGAGACGAGCCGTCCACGTCCGATCCGATTCGTTTCGGAGGGTGACGCCGTGTGTCGTATCCTCCGGACCCTCGTCAGCCGAACCGTCCCCGAGCGTGCGTGAGGCGACGGCGTCGGCCGAGACACGTCGGTGACGACGCCGGAGAAGGCCATGCGCGTGGACGTGGACAGTAAGAGTGGGAACGACGTTGGTCTGTGGAAGATTCAAAGACGGCTTTGAGTCCACGAGCACGTCACAGGCCGGCTGTCGTCTCCTGGCCGGCCTACGTGGAGTCGTCGCGGACCACACAATGCAGGCGGCCCTGAACAGTTTGCCACTCGAACGGCGACGTGAGCGGGCGACGGTCAGCCGAGGCTTCCCTCCATCTCGAGTTCGATGAGGCGGTTCATCTCGACCGCGTATTCGATGGGCAGTTCCTCCGTGAGCGGTTCGATGAAGCCGGCGACGATCATCTGCTTGGCGTCGTCGTCGTCCAGACCGCGGCTCTGGAGGTAGAACACGTCCTCGTCGCCGATCTTGCCGACGGTCGCCTCGTGGGCCACGTCGACTTTCGACTCCTGGATCTCCATGTACGGCATCGTGTCCGACGTGGACTCGTTGTCGAACATCAGCGCGTCGCACTCGACGCTCGTCGACGCGTCCTCCGCGCCGTCCGCGATGTGGACGAGGCCGCGGTAGTTCGTCCGGCCGCCGTCCTTGCTGATAGACTTCGACTCGACGGTCGAGTGAGTGTCGGGCGCGTTGTGATAGACCTTCGCACCGGTGTCGATGTTCTGTCCCTCGCCCGCGAACGCGATCGTGATGTGGTTGTCCGTCGCGCCGGGGCCCTTGAGAACCGACGCCGGATACAGCATCGTCGCCTTCGACCCCATCGAACCGGACACCCACTCCATCGTCCCGTCGGCCTCGACGATGGCGCGCTTGGTGTTGAGGTTGTACGTGTTCGTCGACCAGTTCTGGACCGTCGAGTACTGGACGTGAGCACCCTCTCCCACGAACACCTCGACGCAGCCGCTGTGGAGGTTGTGCGTGCCGTAGTGGGGTGCCGAGCAGCCCTCGATGAGGTGCAGTTCGGAGTCGGGCTCCGCGATGACGATCTTGTGCTCGAACTGTCCCATCCCTTCGGCGTTCATCCGGAAGTACGCCTGGAGGGGCATCTCGACCGTGACGCCCTCCGGAACGTAGACGAACGAGCCACCCGACCAGACGGCACCGTGGAGCGCCGCGAATTTGTTGTCCGACGGTGGGACACACGTCGTCATGAAGTGTTCGCGGACCAGTTCGGGGTGTTCCTGGACCGCCGTGTCCATATCACAGAAGATCACGCCCTGCTCTTCGAGGTGGTCTTGCATGTTCTGGTAGACGACTTCGGATTCGTACTGCGCACCGGCACCCGAGAGCGCCTGCTTCTCGGCCTCCGGGATACCGAGCCTGTCGAACGTGGCCGCGATGTCGTCGGGGAGCTCTTCCCACGAGTCGACGCTGTCGTCGGTCTCCAGATCGGGCCGCAGGTACGGGACGATCCCGTCGACGTCGATCTCCGAGAGGTCGGGCTGGCCGGGCCACCCCTCGGGCATCGGCAGTTGTCGGTACCGTTCGAGAGCGTCCAGCCGCCGCTGGAGCATCCACTCGGGCTCGTCTTTCTCCGCCGAGATGAGGCGAACGGTCTGCTCGGTCAGGCCGGTCTGGGATTTGAACTCGGCCAGCACGTCGTTCTTGAAGTCGAAGTCGGTCCCCGGTCCGGTCCGTTCCAGTCGGTCGTGTTCAGTCATGGCTGTCAGGGCCACCGAGAGCGGGCGTTCGTTCGAGAGGTCACTCGTGGTTCCACACGGTTCGAACGGCGTCGACGGGATCGGTCGAGCGGCCGATCTCGCAGGTCGATCGCTACGGTCATCCCGTGCTAGTTCCCGAAGTGAGGGAAAGACACCTGTGCCGAAGCGGTTCGGCATCGGCGAGTCGCCGGTCTCCGGACGCGTCGCCGAGAGGGGGTGCCACAGAGAAGCCGTCAAGTCACGGGGACCCGTAGCGAGGGTATGCGCGAACTCGTCTTCGCCCTGGAGTACGAACCCGGCTGCAACAGGGTGGCCGATACGCTCGCCGACCACCCCGAGGCCCGGGTTCGGTCGCTCTCGTTGCACGCGACCGCGGATCGGCTCTGGCGGGTCGACCACGCCACCGGATCGCCAGAGGCGCTGAGCGCCCTCGAAAATGCCGTTCTGGACGCGGACTACTACGCGGACTGTCTGGCGACCGACCACTGTGGCGCGACCCAGACGACGCAGGTGCTCGATCACGACGACGACACGCTCGTGCTCTACTCGAACTGGGAGCGGACGCCGGACTGTGACTCCGTGCCCCACATCGCGCGCGACCACCTCGGTAACGGTGTCCTCTTCGAGACGCGCCACGAGAGTCGCCACTACACGTGGCGGATCATACACTCGGGAGCGGGTGACGTCGCCACCTTCTTCGACGCACTCGAAGCGGCGGTCGGGGACTGCGCTCGGACGGAGATGCTCCGGACGGCAGAGACGCCAGCGGAGAGCGAAACGAGCGGATCGGGTTCGCTCTCGGCCGAACAGGAGGCCGCGCTCCGGGCCGCCGTCGAACACGGCTACTACGAATCGCCCCGAGAGGTCGACGTGGGCGAACTCGCCTCTCACCTGGACGTGCCGCGGTCGACGCTCACCTACCGGCTGCGACGGGCCGAAGAGCGACTGGCAAAGCAGTACGTGGCCGACGAGCAGTTGATGGGTGAACTGGCGAGCGACTACTGATACTGCGGGCTGTCGGCCTGTGACGATGGACGACACCTTCGTGTGACGGCCGTCGAGAAACGCCGACAGCCCGCAGTATGTGATTGCAGGCTGTCGGCCTGTGACGATGGACGACACCTTCGTGTGACGGCCGTCGAGAAACGCCGACAGCTCGCAGTATGTGATTGCAGGCTGTCGGCCTGTGACGACGGACGGCACGCCGAGAGGAGAGCACCAGAAGCAGACGGTCGACGGCGTGAGCTATAGTAGCCATTGAAAATCAATGCACACCCGATCGCACGACGGCAGTGCGATCGGTGTGTAAATCGTTTCAATTGTTGCTATAGCCAGCGAGCGCGGCCGACGACGAGGTTGGAATATTCCAACAAGGGCTTATCGAACTGTGGCCCGAACGATTGCGTAATGACGAGCAAATCGGAGACGGCGGGAGAGGGTGGACAGGACCCCGGTGAGACGACCGTCCGGGTGACCGTCCCCGAGATGGACTGTCCGTCGTGTGCACAGAAAGTCGACAAGAGCCTCCAGCGCGTCGACGGCGTGCGTGAGACGACTCTCCAGCCGACGACCGGAACGGCGATCATGACCATCGATACGGGCGAGACGAGCGAGGCCGAAGTCCGCGGAGCCATCGAGAGCGCCGGCTACGAGGTCAGCGGAGAGCCGGGCGACTCGTCCGGCGAGGGGATCGAGGTCGCTCCTCCGGCGGAGATCTGGCGGAGTTCGCGGGCCGTCAAGACGTGGATCGGAGCTGCGTTCGTGACGCTCGGACTCCTCTTCGAGTTCGTCCTCGGGGGCCAGAACGTCGCTCTCGGGAGCGTCTTCGAGCTCTCGCTTCATCTCGCCGACGGACTGTTCCTCGTCGCGATCGTCGTCAGTGGCTACCCGGTCGTCCGCGGAGGCTACTACTCGGCGAAAAACAGGAGCCTCGACATCGACCTCCTGATGGGGACGGCGATCATCGCCGCGACGGGGATCGGGTACTTCGTGGAGGCCGCGACGCTCGCGGTCCTGTTCAGCATCGCAGAGCTCCTCGAAGACTACGCGATGGACCGAGCGCGGGACTCGCTGCGTGAACTGATGGAACTGTCCCCCGACGAAGCGACAGTCCGTCGGAACGGAGACGAGGAGACCGTGCCCGCCGAGGACGTGGCCGTCGGCGAGACGGTCGTCGTCCGCCCGGGCGAGAAGATTCCACTCGACGGCACGATCGTCGAGGGCACCAGCGCGGTCGACGAATCGCCGATCACCGGCGAGAGCGTCCCGGTCGACAAGAACGTCGGCGACGAGGTGTACGCCGGCAGCATCAACGCGGAGGGGTACTTCGAGTTCGAGGCCACGTCGTCGGCCTCGGAGTCGACGCTCTCCCAGATCATCGAGATGGTCCAGGGCGCACAGGAAAAGAAGACCGAGAAAGAGCAGTTCGTCGACCGCTTTGCCGGCTACTACACGCCGACGGTCGTCGTGCTGGCGATACTGACGGCCGCGCTCCCGCCGCTGTTCATCGGTGGCGGCGCGACCGTCAGTGTCGCCGGGATCGGCCACACGTTCGTCGGGAGCTGGCAGACATGGTTCGTCCGCGGGCTGACGCTGCTGGTCATCGCGTGCCCGTGCGCGTTCGTCATCTCGACGCCCGTCTCGGTCGTCTCGGGCATCACGAGCGCCGCCAAGAACGGCGTCCTCATCAAGGGCGGCAACCACCTCGAAGCGATGGGCGGCGTCGACGCCGTCGCGCTGGACAAGACCGGGACGCTCACGAAAGGCGAGCTCGCCGTCACCGACGTGGTTCCCCTCGGCGAGGCGAGCGAGACGGAGCTGCTCCGGTACGCCGCCGCCCTCGAACAGCGCAGCGAGCACCCCATCGCCGAGGCGATCCGCGAGCGCGCCCGAGAATCGGCGGTCGGCGAGCTGCCCGTCGTCGAGGCGTTCGAGAGCATCACCGGAAAGGGGCTCCGCGCGGAGAGCGACGGCGAGACGTACTACGCCGGCAAGCCCGCGCTGTTCGAGGAACTGGGCTTCGATCTGTCACACGCCCACGCCCGTCCCGACGGCGGTACCGTCGTCGAGGCGACCGACGACGAGTGTGACCGGGACGACTGTGCCGACCTCGAAGCCGGCGCGATATCGCAGTTCGAAGCGGAGGGGAAGACGGTCGTCCTCGTCGGCACGGCCACCGAACTGCTCGGCGTCGTCGCCATCGCCGACGAGGTTCGCCCGGCAGCGTCACGAGCGATCGAGCGGCTACACGAACTCGGCGTCGAACACGTCGTGATGCTCACCGGCGACAACGAGGGGACCGCCCGCGCGATCGCCGACCGCGTCGGGGTCGACGAGTACCGCGCCGAACTGCTGCCCGACGAGAAGGTCGACGCCGTCGAGTCGTTACAGGCCAGCCACGGCGACGTGGCCATGGTCGGTGACGGGATCAACGACGCGCCCGCGCTGGCGACCGCCGACGTCGCGGTCGCGATGGGAGCCGCGGGAACCGATACCGCCCTCGAAACGGCCGACATCGCGCTGATGGGCGACGACATCGGGAAGCTTCCGTACCTGTATGCGCTGTCTAACGAAGCAAACAGCGTCATCCGACAGAACATCTGGGCGAGTCTGGGCGTGAAGGCGGTGCTGGCACTCGGTGTGCCCCTGGGACTGGTCAGCGTCGCGCTGGCGGTCGTCGTCGGCGACATGGGAATGAGCCTCGGGGTCACCGGAAACGCCATGCGACTGTCCCGAGTCACACCGGATCGCTTCTTCGAGGAGTGAGAGAGGGTCGTAGAGCGGTCAGTTCGGCTACAAAAATCTCGTTCAGAGAACGTTCAAGTCGCTTTCGGGCGTTCTATCGGATGCAATGAGCGAACACGAACTGCCGCCGCTGCCGTACGACTACGACGCACTCGAACCACACATCAGCGAACAGGTCCTGACCTGGCACCACGACACCCACCATCAGGGCTACGTCAACGGCTGGAACGCCGCCGAAGAGACGCTCGAAGCGAACCGCGAGGCGGGCGACTTCTCCTCCTCGTCGGGCGCACTCCGGAACGTCACGCACAACGGCTCCGGGCACGTCCTCCACGACCTGTTCTGGCAGTCCATGAGCCCGACCGGCGGCGACGAGCCCTCGGGCGCGCTGGCCGACCGGATCGAGGAGGACTTCGGCTCCTACGAGGCCTGGAAAGGCGAGTTCGAGGCCGCCGCCTCGGCCGCCGGTGGCTGGGCGCTGCTGGTGTACGACTCGTTCAGCAACCAGCTCCGGAACGTCGTCGTCGACAAGCACGACCAGGGCGCACTCTGGGGGAGCCACCCCGTCCTCGCGCTGGACGTGTGGGAACACTCCTACTACCACGACTACGGACCCGCCCGCGGCGAGTTCGTCGACAACTTCTTCGAAGTCGTCGACTGGGAAGAGCCCAGCCAGCGCTACGAACAGGTCGTCGAACAGTTCGAGTAGCGCGGTCACGGCGACTGTGTGGCATCACGTCGGCGCTGGGGGGCGCTGACGGTTCGAGCGCCGTCCGACGCCTCACCAGACTCGCGGTTTGTTACCACTCTCCCGCCGATTCCTGCACCAGAGATACCGGCAATGGGAGACGGTTTACCCCGTGGCGACGGTCACCGGTAAGCACTACAACTTTCCGTATCAGTCGTCGCTGGCCGACGACGTGGTACCGTTCGCCTCGAAGGTCATCGTCTCGTTGCCGTCGACGACGACGGTATCGGTGTCGACGCTCTCGATCGACAGCTTCGTGTAGGCGGTGACGACGCTCTCGGTGTCGAGATCGATCCGAACGACGACGGTCGGACCGTCAGCCGAGGGCGGCGTGAGTTCGAGTGTGACCTCGCCGTCGTTGGTCGCTTCGACGACGGTCGCAGCCAGCGCACTGGGATCGTCGAACCGCTGCTGGACGGTGTAGCTGGCCTGTGAGTCGTTCTCGACGAGTCGCTCGACCAGCGTCCGTTCCTCGTCGTCGAGGACGCCGATCGTGTCCGTGACCGTCAGGTCGAGACCGTCGAGCGTCGGCCGTGCGGAGCGCACGTCGACCGACTCGTCGTCGAGCGAGACCGTCCCGGGGACGCTCGGGAGACAGCCGTCGGCGGGACTGGCGCGAACGCCGACGGTGTCGGTCGGCTCCTCGCGGTCGACGCTCTCGTAGTACTGGTTGACTCGGAGTTCGACGTGCTCGTACTCGCCGAGTCCGGCGCTGGTCGAGAACTCGTCCCAGACCAGCGCCGCGAATCGCTGTCGGTCGATCTCGTCGAAGGCCTCGCCGCCGTGTGCCTCGATCAGCGTGACGGTGACGCCGTCGACGCGCACGTCGGTCCGGGTCCGGTTCGGATCGTCGACCCGGAGCGCGCCGCCGCACGTACGGCCGTCCTCACTGACCGTGAACGTCGTTGCGCTGGTGTTGGTGACCGATACGTCGACGGTCTCCGTGTCGGTGCCGGACGTGGAGACGGTGTCGTTCGTCGGTTCGGGCGACTCGTCCGTCGGGTCGGCCACGCTGCCGTCGGCGACGACGACCGCGCCACTGGCGGCCAGGAGGAGCGCCGAAACGGCCAGCGCGTAGGCTGCAAGCCGATACTCACGTCGCATCTGTACCACTCCGTTGGCGGGGACTTGATCGTGTCATGTGTGTTCGTGTGGCGATCGGACCGGCCCGAGAGCGGCTCGTGGAGAGCGTGTGACGGGATCTCGACCGACCGTCGACGGCGACCGCCCACGGGGGCCGACCCGATCGCACTGCCTATCGGTTGACAGAAAGGGCTTGTAAGTGTCCGTTGGAAACGGCCGTGAAACAGGTCTGAAACGCGTTTCGAACCCGTTTCAGGCGTTTCAAACCGGTGGAAACCAGCACCTTCTTGGGAGGACGTTCGGTCTCGAAAGACATGAAGACGGTCGTGCGGTCCCGAGTGGTGTTGGTCCTCGCACTCGGCGTCCTCGGCGGCAGTATCGCGCTGTTCGCGACCGTGACCGGCGTCACTGCGGCGGTCACACCACCCGCGGAACACGAGTTCGCGATCGACGACGGACAGCTCGTCGAAACGAGCGGTGAGAGCGACCGGACGGTGGTCGCCGATCTGCGTACCGTCGAGCGAGTCGAGATCACCGGTCGCGGGAGCCACCTCGTCGTGGCGACGACACCGCGCGAGCCGGTAGAGCTCCCGCTCGCGACCCGAGAGCGTGCCAAAGAGATCGTGCGGACGGCGGGGGCGTTCGCCGACGGGTCCACGCCGGACGGTGCAGTGTACACGATCCGACCGATCCCCGAGTCCGTTCGAAGCGACACCGCCGCAGTGGCGGGAGCGGATCCACAGACGGCGTGGACGCAGCTCGCGCCGGCCAACGACTCCGCGTTCACCCTGCGAGAGCGAGCCGACGGCGTCGTCGTCGAGCGGACCGAACGGCGAGTCAGCGACCGGCGAGCGCTGGTGGTCGTCGATCCGGTCGAACGAGAGACGCGGTACAGCGTCGTCGTGGATCTGGAAAACGAGACGGTCGACGCGTTCGTCCGGCTCAGAGAGGGGTCCGGCACGTCCCCTCGTGGACGATGAGCGACGAGAGCCGCGACCGCCGAGCGCTCGTCGCCGCCGGGATCTTCGTCGCCGCGACGGCTGTGACGGTCGCGATAGCCGCCCGCCTCGTCACGCCGCCGTCGATCACGGTCGCGATGGGAGACGCCACCGTGCGGGCCGGGAGGGTGGGTCCGTCGCTTCGTCCCGGCGACGCGATCGCACTCACGGTCGCGGCGTTCGCCGCTGGTGCGAGTGCGACCGTCCTCCTCGTCGACGGCGAGCCTGTGTCGCCAGCGGACCGACCCGTCACAGAGCCCGACGACCCAGCCGACAGCGAGCAGACAGCGCCCTCGGAGCTGCTTGCGGCCCGGCGGAGCGAGTGGGAAGAGATAGCAGACCGTCTCGCGAACAACGAGCGGCTCGTCTACGAGGCCGTACTCGACGCCGACGGCGTGCTCCCACAGAGCGAGATCGTCGAGCGGACGGACGTGTCGAAAGCGACCGTCAGCCGGGCGCTGGACAACCTCGAAGCGAGGGACCTCATCGAGCGCAAGCGCCGCGGGATGGGGAACGTCGTCGTCCTCTCGTGATCCGCTGTCGACCGCGCTGGCGGCGGGCCGGGACCGTCGGCCAGACGATGTGAAAGGTTAATTCGGAGCGCCTGTAACAGGCCCCCGTGAGCGAGTACAGCCCTGTTCCCTCCCCCGATGCGACGACCGTGTTCCCGTATCACGATCTCACCCCGCCAGCGACGGCCGACGTGTACGAGGCCCGTCGCGTCGTCGACGACCACCTCCCGCGAACGCCGCTCGTCCGGAACGAGTCCCTCTCGGCCGAGTTCGACGCCGACGTGTACCTCAAGCGCGAGGATACCCTGCCGACCGGGGCGTTCAAGGTCCGCGGCGGCGTCACTCTCGCGTCGCGCCTCGACGACGAGTTCCGCGAGTCGGGCCTGATCGCCGCGAGCACCGGCAACCACGGGCAGTCGGTCGCCTACGCCGGCCGTGCGTTCGACGTGCCGGTGACCATCGTGGTGCCCGAGGCGGCCAACGCCGCGAAAGTGGCCGCGATGGAACGGCTCGGTGCCGACGTGCAGTTCCGCGGCGCTGACTTCGACGAGGCCCGAGAGCACGCCGAGGACCTGGCCGCGCAGGCGGGCTATCGATACGTCCACTCCGCGAACGAGCCGAGCCTCGTCGCCGGGGTCGGGACCGCCGGCCTCGAGATCGTCGAGACGCTGCCGGACCTCGACTATCTGTTTTGTCCCGTCGGTGGCGGATCGAGCGCCGCCGGCTACTGTCTGACTGTGGGTGCGCTCACGGACGCCACGGTGATCGGAGCCCAGTCGGAGGCGGCACCGGCGATGCGCCGGGCCTGGGCCGACGACACGCTCGAACCTCACGATCGGATGGAGACGTTCGCCGAGGGTGTCGCGACGCGCGTCCCGTTCGCGCTGACGACGACGGTCCTCCGCGAGCGACTCGACGAGTTCCGGCTCGTGAGCGAAGCGGCCCTCCGGCGAGGCGTTCGCGATCTGTTCGTAAACGAGGGGTTGCCCATCGAAGGTGCCTGTGCGACGAGCCTGGCGGCGATGAGACAGCGCGCGGACGAACTGGCGGGGTCGACGATCGTGTTCCCGATCTCGGGCCGCAACATCGAGCCCGAAAAGCTGACCGACATCCTCGACGGCGCGCCCTGATCGGCCGGGCTCGCGGGGACACTCCCCAATACCTATCTCAGAGGAGCCAGAGAAGGCAGACAACGAATGGGAGGGACACAGCCAGGAGCGACGCTGGCCGCGAGCGTCGGCATCGAGATCGAGGGCGGCCACTGCGAGCAGTTGCTCTCCCGAGGGCAGTCGCTGCCGGCGTCGGCGACAGAGACCTTCACGACGGCCGAAGATAACCAGCAGACGGTCCAGATTCGTCTGTTCCAGGGCGATCAGGAACGTGTCGAGGGAAACGAGCTGCTCGGAGAGTGTACGGTCTCCGGCCTCGTACCTGCCCCCGCGGGCGTGCCGGACGTAGCAGTCACGTTCACCGTCGACAGAGCGGGAGTCCTGCAGGTCTCGGTCCAGAACGGCACCGGCGACGCGACACTCCAGATCGAGGGACAGCGTGAGTTCGACGGCGTCGCGGTCGAGACGGCGGGAAGGACCGACGCAGATCCGACCAACGACGTGATACTCGGCGTCGATCTGGGGACGACCGCCAGCGTCTGTGCAGTTCCGGTGGACGGCGAGCCCGAAATCGTCGTCAACAGCGAGGGAGACCGTGCGACACCCTCCGTGCTGTCCGTCGACGACGACGGAACCCTGCTGGTGGGCAAAGCGGCCCGGAAGCGAGCGATCTCTCGACCGGAACAGACCATCGCGTCGGTCAAGCGTGTCCTCTTGGGCGAGGACGGGACGGTCGAGTTAGGCGAGCGAGAGTACTCGACCGTGGAGCTGGCGGGGATGCTGTTCGAGAAGTTGCGCTCTGACGCCGAGAGCGCCGTCGGGCGGCCCGTCGAGAAGGCGGTCGTCACCGTCCCCGCGGTGGCGTCGGTTCGCCAGCGGGGCCGCATCGACCGAGCCGGCGAGATCGCCGGCCTGGAGATCGAACGGACGATCGGCGACGCGGCGGCCGCGGTGATGGGATACGCTTACGGGAGCGACGGAGAACAGACCGTGCTGGTCTGCGATCTCGGCGGTGGCTCGCTGAGCGTCTCGCTGCTGGACGTGGAGAACGACATCTACGAGATCGTGGCCAACGGCGGAGACGACGAGCTGGGGGGCAACGAGTGGGACGCGGCGATCGTCGACCACCTCGCCGACCAGTTCGAGGCGGACCACGGCATCGATCTGCGCGAGGACCCACAGGCCCGCAGACGGCTGGCCGACGCAGCGGCGGCCGCGAAGATCGAACTCGCCTCGCGCGAGCGGACGCGGATCGACGTACCTTACGTCGCGGCGACGGACGACGGCCCGCTGGATCTGAACGCGACGCTCACCCGCGATACCGTCGCGTCACTGACCGAACCCCTCGTCGAGCGCGTCGTCGAGTCGGTCAGGGCAGTCCTGTCCGGAAGTCGACACGGCGCGGACGACATCGACGAGATCCTCCTCGTCGGCGGCGCGAGCCGGCTCCCGCAGGTCCGAAACAGAATCGAGACGCTGGTCGGACAGCAGACGGCCAGACGCGTCAACGAGGAGGTCACCGCACTCGGGACGGCCGTGCAGGCGGGCATCCTCTCGGGCGCGGTCGACGACGTGGTGTTGCTGGACGTGACCTCACTGTCGCTGGGCATCGCGGTCGAGGGCGGTGGGTTCGAGCGCATCGTCGAGCGAGGCGAGACCATCCCCACCGTCGAGTCAGTGGAGTTCACCACGACGGTGGACGACCAGACGGCGGTGCCGATACGGGTGTTCCAGGGCGAACACGAAACCGCCACACGGAACGAGTTGCTCGCCGAGTTCGTACTGACCGACGTGCCGCCGACCTCGGCCGGGACGCCGGCGATCGAGGTCACGGTGAGCATCGACGAGAACCGGTGGATCAACGTCGAGGCAGACCACGACGGCGACAGTGAAGCGATCACGATCGATCCCGCGACGGAGCGATCGCTGCGGGATGGAACGAGACGCCAGTCCGAGCAGGAACGGCCCGCACCCCGACTGGTTACCACTCGGGACGAAGACGAGGCGACGGCATCCGACGAAAGCCCGGAGACGAGCGCCGCGAGGGATCTGGAGACGCTGATCGACGAGGCCCTCGACGTACGCAACCAGCTCCATCGTGGCGTCCTCTACTGTCGCCGGTCGATCGACAACGAGGTGGCGGATCTCCGCGACAACCTCGAAAAGACGACCCGAAACATCGAGTCGATCGTCGGGACGAACACGGAGAGCGCGGACAAACGCGACGAGGACGGCGAGGAGGTGGGCGACCGGCTCGTCGGCGAGCTGGCGGCCGTCGAGGACTCGCTGCGGGCACTGCTCGACGAGGACACGTCGACGGGGCTGGCGTTCGACGACCTCGAAGCGCTGGTCGACCGGATCGACCGCGGGCTCGAAGCGGCGGGACTCGTGCTCGTCGATCCCGACGGCGGGGCCGAGACGGACCCGTACCGCCATCGAGTGGTCTCCTCAACAGAGAGCTCCGTCCCGGAGGGGCGAATCGTCTCCGTCCAGCAGATCGGATACGAGCGCGACGGTGCGGTGTGCCGGGAGGCGACGGTGGTCGTCAGCGCCGGTTCTCCAGCGGAACGTGTCACAGCGGCCACGGGGCAGACCGATCCCGACCGGTCGGGCGATACACTCGATCGAGCGATCAGAGACGCACGCGCCCCGGCCGTCGAGCAGTTCCCGAGCCCACCACGACGGTCGGTGAGCTACGAGGACTTCGAGATCAGCGCGACGCTGGGAACCGGCGGCCAGGCAGTCGTGTACGAGACGACCCACCCGGCGATCGAGTCGCCGGCCCGGATCGCGCTAAAAGAACCGGCTCGCGGCGAGCGGACCCTGACACACGACGCGATCAGTTCGTTTCTACAGCGGGCACAGACGTGGCGGACCGTCGACGACCGCGAGCGAGAGAGTCGCCGGTGGCGCTCCCACGAGTACATCGTCGGCGTCGTCGACGTCGGGGACACCCGACCGTGGATCGCCATGGAGTACATGGACGGCGGTGACCTCGCCGAGCGACTCGACGGCACCGAGGGGCTGCCGGTCGAGGAGGCCGTGTGGATCGGACAGTGTCTCTGCCGCGCGCTCGAAGTCGCACACGAGTACGGGATCGCCCACCTGGACATCAAGCCGGGGAACGTCCTCTTCACCGAAACGACACCGTCACGCTGGGACCTGCCGAAGCTCGCCGACTGGGGCCTCGCGAGAAAGCTGCTGGACCGAGCCGACTCGATGGAAGGCTTCTCCCGACACTTCGCCGCGCCCGAACAGTTCGACGCCGAGACCTTCGGCGAACCGGACGCCGTCACGGACATCTACCAGGTCGGCGCTGTGCTGTACGCGATGCTACGCGGCGAGCCACCCGTGAGCGGCGGCCGCCTCGCCGTCCGCAAGCGAATCGTCCGCGACGACGGGCCACCGCCAGCCCCGAGTGCCGATCGTGACGACGTGCCGCCCGAACTCGACGAGATCGTACGCACGGCGCTGGCGACGGCAAAACGGGATCGGTACGAATCGATCCGGTATCTGCGAGACGATCTGGAAGCCCTGTGGAAGTCGCCGGACGATACCGTCTAGCTTCGATCTCAGTTTGCCGTCTGAAACCAGTCCGGCGACGATTCGTCTCGTCGAGGCTTCTTGCTTCAATCCCACAAGGGTCCGTCTGAAACTCCGAGACGTGTTCCCTCTCTAGCTGTGCATCTTCCGCTTCAATCCCACAAGGGTCCGTCTGAAACCAGATCTAAAACAATGTCATACGGAAAAATCGACATCGCTTCAATCCCATAAGGGTCCGTCTAAAACGATCCGGAATATGAAGTGACGAACGATCCGGATACGGGCTTCAATCCCACAAGGGTCCGTCTGAAACTCGACGAGATCGGCGCGAACTCGTTCGCTGATACTGCTTCAATCCCACAAGGGTCCGTCTGAAACTCGGGGACCGAGACGACGGGGCCGGGTGCTGTCTGCTTCAATCCCACAAGGGTCCGTCTGAAACCCGGAGGGGCCGCTGCGTGGGTGATCTGGAGAGAAGAGCTTCAATCCCACAAGGGTCCGTCTGAAACGTTGCGTGAGCTAGCGAAACACCGAGTCCGTGTGATGCTTCAATCCCACAAGGGTCCGTCTGAAACACGGAAATCCAGCCGATCACCCTCCGAGAGGAGAGGGCTTCAATCCCACAAGGGTCCGTCTGAAACCGGACATTCAGAAGCGCCTGACTAACCGCATGGCTGCTTCAATCCCACAAGGGTCCGTCTGAAACCGGGAAGACCACGACCGCCCGCGCCCTCCAGTTCGAGCTTCAATCCCACAACGGTCCGTCTGAAACGGCTTCTACGTCGGCAACCGGACCGAGGACGGCGATGGGCTTCAATCCCACAAGGGTCCGTCTGAAACAAGTACGCCTCGATCATCAACGGCGTCCGGGCTGTGCTTCAATCCCACAAGGGTCCGTCTGAAACGATGCTGTTGAGCTCGTAGCGATCCCACTCGGCGTGCTTCAATCCCACAAGGGTCCGTCTGAAACAGCCCTTGTGCAATGATCGGGAGTGCAATCCGACCGCTTCAATCCCACAAGGGTCCGTCTGAAACTCAGGCGAGTTGTCGGACGAACAGCTTGAAGCGTGTGCTTCAATCCCACAAGGGTCCGTCTGAAACTCGTCGAGCGGCAGGCCGCCGACCGCTACGGGCTGGCTTCAATCCCACAAGGGTCCGTCTGAAACCGACACGGTCGAAGATGCTGGCAGCTCGCGAATCGCGCTTCAATCCCACAAGGGTCCGTCTGAAACGGATCTCGACGGCCGCGTGGCCGTGCATCTCGGGGTCGCTTCAATCCCACAAGGGTCCGTCTGAAACAACGCTTCAACGCGCTCTATTGACCGAGCGTATCGGCTTCAATCCCACAAGGGTCCGTCTGAAACAGATCTCGCGGATAAGCTGCCCCCGCCCTCCCATGAGGCTTCAATCCCACAAGGGTCCGTCTGAAACCACTTCGAGCGGACTTTGGGCCACCCCGGAAAGTCAGGCTTCAATCCCACAAGGGTCCGTCTGAAACCGATACGTCCGGGACGCCCGTGACGACCACCACTGCGCTTCAATCCCACAAGGGTCCGTCTGAAACGGAGGAGCGGATGGACATGAGCGACACGACGATCCGGCTTCAATCCCACAAGGGTCCGTCTGAAACGAGCATCTCTCCAATCAGCGGTCATCAACCGCGAGCTTCAATCCCACAAGGGTCCGTCTGAAACAGTATCTGTCTACGCGATACCGCACCGTCAGAGTGGCTTCAATCCCACAAGGGTCCGTCTGAAACTACGACCTTCCCACTGAGGGTCTTGAGCTAACGATTGCTTCAATCCCACAAGGGTCCGTCTGAAACGCGACGTGCTTACCTCTGACGCCAATATTGACCTTGCTTCAATCCCACAAGGGTCCGTCTGAAACTTCATCAAGAGGCACACAAGCATGGTGCGTCCAAAGCTTCAATCCCACAAGGGTCCGTCTGAAACCTGGCCTACCCGAGTCGGTTCCCCGCAGCACTCGCAGCTTCAATCCCACAAGGGTCCGTCTGAAACACGATCGTCACCGACACCCTCGGGGCCGGCGGCGCGCTTCAATCCCACAAGGGTCCGTCTGAAACGAAACGACCGAGACGCAAAGCGAGTTCACACAACTCGCTTCAATCCCACAAGGGTCCGTCTGAAACTTAGATGATCAGGTAGCCTGCTACCAGTGCAGCTGCGCTTCAATCCCACAAGGGTCCGTCTGAAACGAGACCCAGCTTTGCCTTCCAGGTGATCAGCTCGTAGCTTCAATCCCACAAGGGTCCGTCTGAAACTCGAAGCGCTCGGTCGCGACGGAGACCAGCGACCAGCTGGCTTCAATCCCACAAGGGTCCGTCTGAAACTGACGACCACACACACGAGGCCGTGCGTGTGCTTGTAGCTTCAATCCCACAAGGGTCCGTCTGAAACCCACGTCCCGGTGACACGCAGCTCGGTGAGATCGCGCTTCAATCCCACAAGGGTCCGTCTGAAACCATGGAGTCTTCAACATTTCATGGGCTGGGCTTGGCCGCTTCAATCCCACAAGGGTCCGTCTGAAACCGCAACCCGACGATCGAGGACGGGCCGTCCCTGGAGCTTCAATCCCACAAGGGTCCGTCTGAAACGCGTCGGACTGCGTCGATAGTGTTCGTGCTCATGTTGCTTCAATCCCACAAGGGTCCGTCTGAAACCAGACTTCTACTGGAAGGCGAAAACTGAGAAGGCAGCTTCAATCCCACAAGGGTCCGTCTGAAACTACGCTCGACGACCTCCGTCGTGCGCTCCAGAAGTCAGCTTCAATCCCACAAGGGTCCGTCTGAAACGCGCTGCGGACGTGGTGTCAGAGGGGTTACCAGTAACTGCTTCAATCCCACAAGGGTCCGTCTGAAACACTCCGGGTACACTGGTGGCGATGCTCTACTCGCCGCTTCAATCCCACAAGGGTCCGTCTGAAACACACGTTTCTTTTTTTCAGGAGCCATCACTCACTCGCTTCAATCCCACAAGGGTCCGTCTGAAACCATGGTCGATTTGACCACGTATACACTGCTACTTGCCGTTTGCACTTCATCGTTTCCGTCGACCCTCGATACCCCTCGAACCCCCCGGGGGTCGATGGAAACGCGAACTTCCTCGGTCAGTACGCAGGCGAGACACCACCGACGTGGCGAGAAGTCGGCGACAGAGGGGTCTCTTCGACCGTCTCGCTCTTATGTAGAACTGCGGAAAGCCCCGATAGCGAGGCAGTCAATCATTGACTCGGTGGGTTCCCCAGCTAGAGTGAGTAACCGAACGATGCCGAAGGTGTGAGCGGCCTGCTCCAAGCCCTGCTTGGACAGGCCGCGGAACTTCCGCAGCCACGGCTGGACGAGCGAAAACAGCACTCAGCCTGGTTAATATGGACGCCGTCGAGCGATACATACCGCTCTTTGTGCACGACTGTCCGATGGTCACGCTCCATCTCTCGATAGGCTTGGAGTCCATCAGTCCAGACCTCTCCCAGCGGCTGGGAGAGGTCTTCAGCCTCCTGAATGACTGGTTCAAGATCACCGCTGTAGTCGATACCACGTTGACCGCGGATCACGCGAAGCGAGTCGCGGCACGCCGCGACGAGCGTCAGCTGATCACCGTGGCGTCCCCACCAGCGTGGTCGGCCAGTCTGGGACGAGCCGCCGCGAGAACGGCTGTTCCGCGGCGGCTCTTGGCCTTTATACCCGGGAAAGACCTCACCAGATTCGTCGGCTTGCGTCGGTCCGTCAATGGTCTGGTCGAGCAGTTCCCAAACCACGGGAAGCCGCGCTGAACCGCGGCTTCCACCTCTCGAATCGCTGTGTGAACCGTTTTGTAGGCCCGCCCGAACAACGGCGCGATCTGGTTGATGCTGAGCAACGTATCGGCATAGAGTGTAAACGCGAGAAGTACCTCGCCGCAGGTGAGATGCTTCTCGTGAAACGGAGTTTCGTAGGTGTAGACTGGCTTGAAGTTGCAGTCTCGGCACCACACGCGGTCGAGATGGGGCCACGTTTGGATGGCAGTGTGCCCGCACCGTGGACAGGACATATTTTTTCCAGAACTCCTTGAGTCGCTGCTCGATGCGGGCATCGAGCGGCTCCGTGTCGAACTCGACGACGCCCAGCTCGATCAGCTCTCGAAACATCCCGCCGAACGCCGGCTGAGCAGAAGATATACTCCCCAATTATGGCTGGCTCAGTGTAACTATACGGCCTTTCCGTAGCTCTACATAAGAGCGACGCACACAGCCACTATCCGGGCCGATGTCACGGAAGGCCATCTGTTAGGTCGACGAGGTCCTCGTCGGTCTGCCAGCGATACAGCCGTCCCTCCTGCTCGAACAGATCGAAGACACCGTCCTGCATCCAGCCGAAGAGATGCTTCTCGTCCTCGTACTCCCGTTTGAGGACGTGGCTTTTCGCGAAGAACTCGGTCGTGCCGACGAGCAACCCTTGTTCGACGAGGAAGTCGCTCAGTTCCTCTCGGCGACGCCGACAAGGTAGGTCACGATATCACCAATCAGGCAGAACTTCTGGATGTTATCGTCCCACTCGGCGCGGATGTCGACCATCCGGAAGGCGTAGGCGGTCCTGTCGGCGGTTGAGTCGGTCGATCACGAGGTTCAACCGGCGGGGCTCCCGGTCGTGGTTCCCCAGCACGAAGTACGAGAACGCCCCTCGCCCGAATACGGGATAAGCACGTATTCAGCCGGTAGTGTGGCGCCACACTAGGCTTTTCAGGGTCGGTCACTTACTCGGAGATATGAGCAGCGACAGAATCGACGCCGAAAGCAAGGTATCTGGAAATCAGGCAAACATCCCCGCCCGGATTCGACGTGAACTCGATATCGACGACGGTGATCAGCTCCGCTGGCAGCTTGAAAGTGATGGGAGTATCCGGGTCGAAGTCATCCAACAGCAGACGGGCACGTTCACCGATTTCGACGGCTACGCTGGTGAAAATGCAACCGATGTGACCAACGATCACGACGCCTGGGGCGTCAACGTCGAGTAAATGCCCCGCGCACTCATCGATACGTCAGTCCTGTTTGCAGCCGCGTACAAGCGAGATAATTCACACGACGGCGCACTTCCAGTGCTCCAGGGCATCGATACTGGAACGCTTCCTGAGGCAGTCGTCCTCGACTACGTTCTCGCCGAAACGCTGAACGGCCTCACGACACACGCCGGCCACGACGCAGCGGTCGATCTCCTTGATCGCATCGAAGAAAACGCCCGCTTCCACATCGACACACTCACCATCGATGCCCTCGCGACAGGAAAGTCCCTCTTTCGCCAACACGAACCCCTCTCCTTCGTCGATGCCTGTATTGTCGCGTATATGCAAACCGAGGGTCTCGGCTACCTGTATGCGTTTGATGACGATTTTGACGCTGTCGAGGACGTCTATCGGCTCGAAACAGCGACGAATCCCTACGATCCAAACTGACACAAACAGACGACACGATTGGGGTAACGAAGTGCAGTCTCAGGAAAGTCACACCCCGTAGTCAGCCACCAGCTCCTGGAACACGTCCCACTCCGGAAGCCGATCGTCGTCGATCTCGCCGTGCGTGTCGAGGTAGCGGAGCAAGGAGGCGATATAGTAACAATTGAAACGATTTACACACCGATCGCACTGCTGTCGTGCGATCGGGTGTGCATTGATTTTCAATGGCTACTATAGAAGGACTCAGGTAGATACTGGTCGATCGCCGCAGAGTCCACACAAACGAAGCAAGCTGATCAGGAGACGGCGATGCGCGTCACGCGTGACGCGCTCGCCGTCGATACACCGATTTGGATGCTCGGAGACAGCGCCTACGACATCCGTTCCTTGCACTGTGTCTCCGAGTCGTCATTGCAATCACCAATTTTGAGCGAGGCGACGACCCTGTCTGTGAGAAGCTCAATCTATGAGATGGTTTCTATGACAGGCTCGGTAAAATCAGAACTACTGCTACCTGGGACGGTAAAAACAGCTCACTCTGGTCGCGTTGATGATTCGGTGGACAGATTCAAATACCCCTCCAGGCCTTCTTTCAGGTATGGGACACAATCTCGTCGACGGGCGTTCTGCTCCCGGTTCGGGAGATTCTGTGCGGATTCGCGTCTTGCAGGACGAGGAAGGCAATCTCGCAGTTGACCGCCCGTATCGGGATTTGCCTCTCGAATTGAGTGCTGGTGACGAAATCCCCTTCCCTGAAGAACCGGGTACGTACGAAGTTCAGGGTATGGTCAGCCAAGTGATGTTGGCGGATCGTGACGGTGCGGATTACTTGTTCCTCGAAGACTACCACGTCGAAAAGGTGGCGGACAGACTGGTTGAGCTGCCCCGAGAGGATGATACTCCCGAGTGGGAGGAAACCGATACCTCGGATGCAAATGTCGACGTAGATGTTGATTCCGTGTTGTCGGAGGAGACGATCGTCGAGGAAGCTGACTCCCGTTCGACAGTCGGGGAAGCTGAGTCGCTATCGGAGAGTTTGAACGAACTCCTCTTGGGAAAGAAGTAGACTACTCGTCTTCGTCAACACTGTCGTTGTTTTCGGATCGATCTCTGCCCAGTTCTAACGCTGACGGTGTACTGGCCTCTTCTGACTGCTTCCCCAGCTCAAGCAACGATGGACCGACGCAAGTCGTCGAATCTGGGATGGCCTGTTCGGGCTACAAAGGCCAAGAGCCGCCGTGGAACAGCCGTTCCCGCGGCGGCTCGTCCCAGACTGGCGATCACGCTGGCGGGGACGTCACGGTGATCAGCTGACGCTCGTCGCGGCGTGCCGCGACTCGCTTCGCGTGATTCGCGGCTAACGTGGTATCGACTACAGCGGTGATCTTGAACCAGTCATTCAGGAGGCTGAAGACCTCTCCCAGCTGCTGGGAGAGGTCTGGACTGATAGACTCCAAGCCTATCGAGAAATGGACTTTGACCACCGAACAGTCGTGCATAAGGAAAGATATGTTTCGCCCGACGGCGTCCCGTCGAAGGCGACGATCACGATCAAGGAGATCAACGACAACCGCTACTACTACTGGCAGTGGCGCGACGGCGAGCAGATCCGTTCCCAGTACGAAGGTCCCGTTGATCCGGCGTAGTCGTCGCCCGAGGCGACAGTGGCTGGGACGGGTGCAACACACCCCGTGTGCGAAGTGATTCTCGGGTCGTATCCGGAACACCACCCCCCGTGTGCGAGATGAATCGCGCCGGAAGCGGGACCGACACCGTGTGCGAAGTGAAGCGCTGTTCCGTGCTGGGTTCGCGCCGGAGCCGTGTCGCCGCCGCCAGTGAGTGGTACACACCCACCCCGTGTGCGAAGTGACTTGGGCGCACTCCGTCTGCGAAATGATCGATCGCGAGGTCGGCAACACACCGTCTGCGAGATGACCACCCCGTGTGCGAGATGAAACTGTCAGCGTGAGCGAGAGACAGCGACCGGCGTGTGCGAGCCGGATCGGAGGATCCCAGAGTCCGCGCGGCCTCACCCCTCGAAGAAGTCCTCGATCTGAGCGTTGACGACGGACTGGATCAGTGACTCGTCCTGCTCGACCTCTTCGAGTCGGATGTCCGAGCGCAGCGTTTCGGCGACGACCTCTGGATCGTCGACGAACGTGTACTCTTTGTGGACGCCGCTGCCGTAGCCACGGCCCCGTTTCTCCGAGGTGACGAAGTTGTAGGTCTCGGCCTCGCCCATGTACCGGAGGTAGGAGTCTCGAGACTTCTCGTCCGTGTCCAGAAGCTCCGTGAGATACTGATAGACGCGGTAGGCGACCGTACTCGGGACGGCGTTGAGGTTGCGGTTCGAGTAGACCGGGACGATCGCCGTCGCGTACAGCGAGAGCTTCTTCTGGGAGGAGAGGCCCTGCATCTGGGTCAGCGTCCGGTCGCGTTCGGCCTCTTCCTGTGCGTCGCGAACGTGCTGTTCGTGGACCGTGTCGTCGCCGGCACGGTCCGCGATCTCGCCTGCCGTCCGGAACAGGTCGATCGCTTTCCGCGCGTCGCCGTGATCCTGTGCCGCGAAGGCAGCACTGAGCGGGATGATCCCGTCTTCGAGGACTCCCTCCTGGAACGCGTCGCGTCGGCGTTCCAGGATCGCCTGCAGCTGGTTGGCGTCGTAGTCCGAAAACACCACGTCCTGAGGGTTGAACGAGCTCTCGGCACGACCGTCGAGTTCCTCCATGAAGCGCGGATCGTTCGTGAGGGCGGCGACCGAGACGTGCTGGTCGATCCGGCCCAGCTGAGAGGCCCGGGACAGCTGATACAGGAGTTTCGAGTACGCCGGTTCGTCGTTTGGATCCCGCTGGCGACCGACGAGCAGGTCGACCTCGTCGAGGATGATGATGACCGACTCGAAGTGTTCACTCAGAATGTCGTAGAAACGGTTGAGCTTCTGGCTCGTGGAGACCCCGCTCTGTGGGACGCCGACCTCGACGCCCGCTTTCGCCGCGGCGTTTTCCACGAGCTGGTAGACGGCTCGATCGTGTGATTTGAGCGTCTGGCAGTTGATTTCGACGACGCCGAAGTCGATGTCCTGGCTGTTTGCCAGTTCGATCACCTGCTGGCAGACGGCGTTGATGATCAGGGACTTGCCGGTCCCAGACGGGCCGTAGAGTAGCATATTCGGCGGGCGGTTGCCCTGCAGCGCCGGCCGGAGATACGTGATGATGTCTTCGAGCTGTTCGTCGCGACCGACGATGCGGTCCTCGTCGATAACGGCGTCCGGATCGAGGAGACCCTTGTCCCTGAAAACGGAGTCCTGGACGCCCTCCTGAAGTCGTCCCTTGATAGACTGGGACAGTGACTGCTGGTCGTCGCCGTCACCCATGATACCGTGATATAATCCACATCGCAAATAAAGATTTGGAACCGCCTGCGAGATTAAATGTAGAGAATATACCGCATAGAGTCGATAATATCTGCGAAGAGATGGAGATGGGACGTACCGTGGGCAAAGTCAAATACCGACGTGTGCAGAGACGGACGAGTGTAGAGAAGGGGGTGTGTAGAGAAGGAGATGTGCAGAGAAGGAGATGAGAGGACACGGACCCCGTGTGCGAGATGAAACGAGAATCCGGAAACCACGACGACTGTGAAGATCGAGGGAACACCGTTTCAGCGGGTTCGGATTGCGTCCCGATTCGGACGACGTGCGGACCCACACACCCCGTGTGCGAAATGAAATGCAGACGAACGGAAAGGTACTGGTAGAGAGTCGAGTTCCGACGGCGGTCGGGATCCGTCGCCCCCACACCCCGTGTGCGAAGTGAATCGCCGTGGAGAACAGAATGGGGAAGTTGACCCCCACACCCCGTGTGCGAGATGAAATCGGCAAAGAAGGAGAGTCCCCTTCCAGCCGGAGTCAGTGACGGATATCGTCGCAGTGGTCGAGGAGCCGCGTTAGAGGTCTATAAAGACGTATCTAGGGATGGCTGACGATCGATAGGTTACTGCAGTCGTTTTAGATCGTCGGTATATGTTATGTGTATTTTATCTAAGCTATCTAGACTATCTAGCATATTTTCATTCTCTTTCTCAGTTCTTCTTGCAGTACGGCTTTGGTTTTTCCTTCTTAGTAATAAGTATTCCTATTGTACTAGCTTATTTTCTATTTTGGTCTTTCAGACTCTCTCTTTGCTGAAAACATCGATATTGGCTGCTTCCTGTCTCAGCTCGCCCGCTCTCCCTAGCACCCCACCCCCACTCTCTCACCGATTTCATATCGCACACGGGGTGAGGGGGTTCACCCACTCACTCACCCACTCACTCACCCACTCACTCACCCACTCACTCACCTACTTACTCGCTCACCCACTTCGAGTGCTCTAAACAGTCGACGACTACAGGTCTTCACACGCCTCCTGTAGAGCGTCCCGGAGGTACAGGATGTCGTCGTACCGCTGGGCTTTCGATTTGGACAGTGCCGTCAACAGGATCTCGTCTACGCGCGGTGGGACCGCTGCGATCTCGCTTGGCGGCGTCGGCTCACTCTCCAGGATCTGGTACATCGCCTTCGATGGATTACTGTCGAACGGTGGCTGTCCGGTGAACAGCTCGTAGAAGACCGCGCCGAGTTGATAGATGTCCGTGCTGTGATCGCTGGTCCCGTAGTCGTCGTCGAACTGCTCCGGTGCGGCGTACTGTGGCGTGAGCCCCTGTACGCTCTGGGAGTGTTCGAGCAACTGCTTCGAGAGTCCCCAGTCCGCTACTTTCGGCACGTCCCAGGCGTCTTCGACCGTCCGAAAGAGGACGTTCTCGGGCTTGAGATCGAGGTGAGCGACGCCGTGCTTGTGTGCGTGGCGAACGGCCTTCGTGACTGCGAGCGCGGTCCAGAGCTTCTGGGCCAGACTCATCTCTCCAGCCCGTTCGCCGAGGTGTCCGCCGTCCATGAACTCCATTCCGATCCACGGGACCGGGCTCGCCCCCCAGTCGACGACGCCGACGATGTGGTCGTGTCCGTCCAGCCTGTCCCACCGCTCGGCTTCGTCGAGCAACCGCTCGATCGTCTCGCCGTGAATCGTCCCCGACATCCGTGGTCTCTTGATCGCGATCGACGTGTCTTCCGTCCCGCTCGAAACCGACGCCTCCACCACGTCGGCGTTGCCTCCCTGTCCGATCGTCCGTTCCTCTTCGATCTCGTCGAGGGCGATCTCCGCTTCTGGCGCACCCGGAATGTCTGCCGGTCGCCGTTTGTCGACGTGGACCGACGCTGAGCTGTCGTCATCGTCGTCCTCTGACGTGTTTGCAGCTAGAATTGCCTCTACTCGCTCGACCGTCGCCGCTCCGAACCGCTTCGACTCGCCAGAGCGGAGCAGGTCTCGCAACGGCTCCGGATCGTGTCTGGCGACCTGGGCGAAACAGGACCCTGCGTAGTCCTCGATGGTGTCGTTCCCGTCTGCCAGTAGTGGGACGATCGACGGAAGGTAGTCGGCGACCCGTGACGGGTGTTCTTCGGATACGGTTGCGAACGTGGAGGCGGCGAACTTTCGTGTCGATCGCTTCGGATCGTCGAGTCGCGATTCGATCGCGTCCAGATGGTCGACCACCTGTCGGGGCTCTTCTTTGGCCACTTCCGTGAACACGTAGGTCGCAAGGTTTCGCGTGTTCTCGCTCTCGTCGTCGAGTCGCGGTTCGAGTGCGTCCAGATAGCCACTCACTCGCCGAGGGGAGACCTCGACGCCCTCGCTGAACGGAGTGGTCGCGAAGTTTCGCGTCGGTCGTTTGGGGTCGTCGAGCCGTGGTACGAGCGCGTCTAAGTAGTCGAGTGTCTGCCGGGGCTCTTCCTTGGAGACCTCTCCGAAGACGTAGGCCGCGAGGTTTCGCGTGTTCTCGCTCTCGTCGTCGAGTCGCGGTTCGAGGGCGTCTATATGGCCACTCACTCGCTGGGGGGCAACCTCGACGGCTTCGCCGAACGCGGTGGTCGCGAAGTTCCGCGTGTTCCCACTCGCATCGTCGAGGCGGTCTTCGAGCGCGTCCAGAGAGTCGAGAACCTGGTTCGGTTTCTCGTTAGCGACTTGCTTGAAGACGTAGGTCGCGAAGTTTCTCGTTCCTTGGCTTTCGTCATCGAGGCGATCTTCGAGCGCGTCGAGATAGTCAATCGTCAGCCGTGGATCTTCCTTGGAGACTTCCTTGAAGACGTAGGTTGCGAAGTTTCTCGTTTCCTGGCTCTGATCGTCGAGGCGGTCTTCGAGCGCGTCGAGATAGTCATACGCGAGGCGTGGCTCTTTTTTGGCGACTTCCTTGAAGACGTACGCTGCGAAGTTCCTCGTCTTCTCTCCCCGGTCGTCGAGGCAGTCTTCGAGCGCGTCGAGATAGCCGCTCGTGTGGCGTGGCTTCTCCTTTGCGACTTCCTTGAAAACGTAGGCCGCGAGGTGTCTCGTGTTCTCACTCTCGTCGTCGAGTCGTGGTTCGAGCGCGTCCAGAGAACGACTCACTGGCCGGGGGGCGACTTCGACGACTTCGCTGAACGCGGTAGTCGCGAAGTTCCGAGTGGATTGTTTGGCATCGTCGAGCCGTGGCTCGATCGCGTCCAGATAGTCGATCACCTGTCGGGGTTCTTCCCTAGAGACCTCTCCGAAGACGTAGGTCGCGAGGCTTCGCGTATTTTCGCTCTTGTCGTCGAGCCGCGGTTCGATCGCGTCCAGATGGTCGCTCACTCGACGGGGATCGACTTCGACCACTTCGCTGAACACGGAGACCGCGAAGTTTCGTGTCGATTCCTCGGCGTCGTCGAGTCGCGGTTCGACCGCGTCGAGAGAGTCGATTACCTGCCGGGGGTCCTCCTGGGCGACCTCTTTGAAGACGTAGGTCGCGAGATTTCGCGTATTTTCGCTCTCGTCGTTGAGGCGTGGTTCGATGGCGTCCAGATAGTCACTCACTCGCCGGGGGTCGACTTCGACGACCTCGCTGAACGCGAACAGCGTGAAGTTTCGCGTCTTGCTGTTCGAATCCTCGAGACGCGGTTCGAGAGTGTCGAGATAGCCCCTCACTCGCCGTGCGTCCGATTTGGCGACCTGCTTGAACACGTAGGTAGCTGTCTGGCGGTTCTTGGGCTGGTTGCTGTCGAGAAACCGACCGGCCGCGTCGAGATCTACCCGGGCCGGAGCGCCATCGGCGTCACGCCGCAGACTGTCGATCTCACGAGTCGAATCCTCGTCGGTGTCCATCGCTCCTCTCGGCGTAGGATCTCCAGTTCAAATTATCTTCCCACTAGAACACCTCTCGAATCGGAGCGAATACGGACACTCCTCGGTCACGTTCCTCTCGGTCAGTACGTTGAAGCCACTCCCAGTCCAACGACCTGCAGATGAGTGACTCACGGGAGCCGGACCCTTCGACCGTCGAGAGCCCGAGTCGGCGGTCGCTGTCGCCCGACTCGTTCGATCACGGGGCAGTGATCGGTCGAACTCCCACGACGGTCGTCCACCGGATCGGGGTCGGCGCGGACGATCAGATCGCGGTCAAACACCCGGCGACCCACGGGACCCTGGGCGGTGACGTGTTCGATTCGTTTCGACGGGAGGGCAAACGGTGGGCTCAACTGGCCGACCACCCCCACATCGTCGGCGTCGTCGACTGGGGCGAGAGCCCGCTGCCGTGGCTCCACCACGACGCCGACGTGCCGTGGGTCGCGATGGAGTACATGGACGGCGGGGATCTCGGGGAGTACACGGAGGAGCTCTCCATTGAGGGCAAGCTCTGGGTCGCCGAGCGACTCGCCGACGCCGTCTGGTACGCACACCACGACGGCGGCGGCCTGATCCACCACGATCTGAAGCCCGAGAACATCCTCTTCCGCGAAACGCCGGACGAACAGTGGGACGTGCCCAAGATCGCCGACTGGGAGCTCGCCCGGACGCTCCTGAACCACTCCGACAGCGTCGGCGTCACCACGCCACAGTACGTCGCGCCCGAACAGGCCCACAACGAGTCGACCGACCAGCTCACCGACCAGTTCCAGCTGGGAATCGTCCTCTACGAGCTGTTTACCGGGACCTATCCGTTCGTCGACGGTCCCGAGTCGGCACCCGAAGCGGCACTGATCACGGGCATCCTGCGGAACGATCCCGTCCCGCCCAGCGAGCGTCGACCCGTGGTGCCGTCGGCGCTGGACGACGTGGTCCTGACGATGCTGGCAAAGGACCCCGACGATCGCTACGAGGCGATGCTCCAGGTCCGGAACGACCTGCGTGCGATCGAGCCAGGCGACGACCGCTCCGAGGAACCGGAGCCGAACCCGGCCGCTCGGAGCCGTCCTGACTCCCGTTCGGTGCCGACCCAGACGGCCGACTGGAACGGTGTCGGCGTCGGCACTGGCGTGGTCCTCGACACCACTGCTCGCGGAGCGGCGGCGATCAGGACCGACCTGGCAGACGACGGGACCTTCTACCTGAGCGATCTGGACCACGATCTCGAACCCACCCAACGGGTCTCGCTCTACTACGAGGGGGACGATCCGGGAGCGAGCGACATTATCGAGGTCCAGCCCGTCGAGAGCGACGAGGAGCCGCCCGCAGTGGGCGACAGCGAGACGTTCGGCGAGGGCGTGGTGATCGACACGACCGGCGACAGCAAGGCGGCCGTCGAGACCGACCTCGCCACCGACGGCGTGTTCTACCTCAGCGGTATCGAGGCGACCCTCCAGACCGGTGACGCGGTCGCGCTTCGCTACGAGGGATCCGATCCGACGGCGAGTGACGTCTCGCAGGTGGTGCCGATCGACGAACTCGACGCGACGGCGTCCGTCGCGGCCGACGACACCGGAGAGGGCGAACCCGCGGGGGAATCCTCCCCGGCCGGAGAGGTCGAACCCGCGGAGGAAACACCAGCCACCGACAGCGCCCGGCCGATACGAGGGAGTTGGCCGCGATCCGGGAACGATCAGGGCCGCACGCACGCAACGGACCAACAGGGTCCCGACGGTTCCGTCGACGTGCTGTGGCAGGCGGAGATCGGGAGCGGTCTCGAAGCGCCGCCGGTCGTCGCCGACGGGACCGTCTACGCCGGGTGCTCGAACGGAACGACGGTCGCACTCGACGCGGGGACGGGAACGAAACGCTGGCAGTTCGAGACGAGAAACGACGTCGTCGCCGCGCCGGTCGTCGCCGGTGAGACGCTGTATGCGGTGAGCAAGGACGCCCACGTGTACGCGATCGACCGCGAAGCGGGTACCGAGCGCTGGGCCTACGACACCGGGAGCGCGATATACGCACCACCGGTGGTGGCCAACGACCGCGTCGTCGTCACCGCACGTTCGGGCGCTGTCGCGGCGATCCACACCGAGAGCGGAACCGAAATGTGGGCCGTCGAGACGACGCCCGGCATTCGCGTTCCGGTGACCCAGTACGGCCGGCGACGGCTGCTGGTCGGTGACGACAACGGCGTGGTACACGTCCTGACGAAGGGTGGCTCCGAGCAGGCGACGATCGACATCAGTGGCCGTGGGCGCATCCGAACGCCGATCGTCGCGCCGGGAAACTCCGGAACGGTGCTGGTCGGTGACACGCTGGTCGACCTACAGCGCGAGACCGTCGTCGATACGCTCGCCCGCGGGGTCCGGTCGCTGCCCGCCGTCGACGAGGGGACGGCCTACCACGTGACCGATACGGAAGTCAGGGGCATCGAGATCTACAGCGGCGAGCAGATCGTTTCCTACGGCTTCGACGGCTCGACGAGTCGTCTCGGGACAGAAACGACACCGGCGATCGCCGACGGCATCGTGTACACGGGCCTCGGTGACGGAACGGTCGTCGCGTTCGACGGCACGACCGGGCGGGAACGCTGGCGACGAGAGCTCGGCTCGACGGTCGCCGGGTCGCCGGTTCTCCTGGACGGACACCTCTTCGCCGCGACGCGTGACGGGACCCTCTACGCGCTCGCCGGCCAGGCGTGACGACTCGGTTCGCCCGCGATCTCCGATGGCACGGTCCCGGATATCACAGTCCCGGATGCCGTAGTTTCAGATGGCGCGGTCCCGGATGAGTCTGTGCCCCATGCCGGAACAAAACATTTCCCGGTCCAACCGAAACGTGCGTAGCAACGTGGTTTTCTCAGGAACGACGCCGTTCTCGTCGCGTGATCGCGCACCGACCGGACCCGACGACGGGCACACGCCCGCGTCGGCCGAGCGGGACTCGGGACGATGACGGTCCCGGAGACGACGGCGGACGCCGACACCGTCGGTGAACGCACGGGCGAGCAGTTCGGCGAGCTCTCGGTGCTGGCAGACACCGGGCACGAGAAGGTACCGGAAATCGAGCGCGACGACTACCACCACCGCCAGATCGAGGGCGATCGGACGGACGTCGAGATCGTCACCCGCGCGCTGGAACTGGGGATGAACGTCGTCCTCAAGGGTCCCCCCGGCGTCGGCAAGAGCTTCCTCACGCGGTACGTCTGTGCGATGACGAACCGACCGCTGTACCGCGTGACGCTCTCGGAGACGACGTACCGCGAGGACCTGCTCGGTCACCTCCATCTCGTGAGCGGCGACGGCGGCGAAACGGTCACGGAGTGGATCGACGGGCCGCTGACCCGTGCGGTCAGGGAGGGAGCGGTCCTCCTGCTCGACGAGATCAACGCCGCCGACGCCAACACCGTCGCCGCTCTCAACGCCGTGATGGAACAGCGCGCGACCCGGTCGCTGACGATCCCACAGACGGGCGAGCAGCTCGTCCCACACGAGGAGTTTCGCGTCGTCGCGACCTCGAACCCCGGCTATCAGGGGACCTACGAGCTCAACGACGCCTTCGAGGATCGGTTTCGCCACGTCAAGCTCTCCTATCTCCCGGAGTCGGTCGAGGTCGAACTCGTCTTCGACCGGACGGACCTCGACAGGGGGAAAGCAGCTCAGATCCGGGACCTGGTGTCGTTCGCGAGCCGACTCCGGGAGGCGTACGTCGACGGAGAGCTGTCGACGCCGGTCACGACCCGGGAGCTCGTTCGAATCGCCCGGTTCATGGAAGACGACTTCATGACCGTCGGGGAGGCGGCCAGGAGCGAACTCGTCGCGCGCGTCGACGAGTACGACGAGTCGCTGGTCCGAACCCTCATCGACAAACGACTGTAGATGCGACTGACAGCACAGACCGAGCCGCCGGACCTCGCCGCCCTCTCGACGCCAGAGCGGGCCTCCAGCGAGCGCCGCCGAGAGCTCGAACGCCTCGCGTCGCTGTGTACGGACAGGGAGAGGACGATCTCGATCGCCTTCGACGAGGAGCGAGCGTTCGCTCGGCCGGCCGAGGGGGCCGGCCCGGACGCCTACGAGATCGTGCTGCCGACGGAGAAATACGAGCAGCCCGGCACGGAGCTGCCGCCGGGGCTGTGGGATCGCTCGATCCAGGTCGCCTTTCTCTTCCACGAACTGGGCCACGTCTACTACTCCGACTTCGATCGCTTCGGCGACTGTTTAGAGCGGGTCGACGGGCGCTGGCGCGACCTGTTTCGGATGGTGTACAACACCGCCGAGGACGGCGTCGTCGAGACTCAGATCGCCAACGAGTTCTCAGTCACCGACGACTTCGTCCTCCTCAACGACGTGCTCGTCTCGCGGGCCGACGAGCGACACCGCGCGTACGTCGACCTGTTCGACCTCGCGACCGCCGACGGCGAGCCGGTCCAGTCCTACACCGTCTTCGAAGCCCTCGCAGTCGGGCTGCTCGACCGTGGCTTCGTCGACAGCGGTCGCTTCGCCGCCATCGTCGACCCGGACGACGACCGGCGTGTCGTCTACGACGGCCAGCGGGAGGCGCTCGTCGACCTCGTCCCGGCGATGGACGAGTTCGTCGCCGACGTGCTCTCGGAGCCCGACGGCACCCGGCGGGTCGACCGGGCCCACGACTTCTTTGAGACCGCCAGAGACACCCTCGCTGGGCTCCCGCCGCGACAGAACGGTCGGCTCCAGACCGCGCCGGTCCGGCCCAGCGACGCCCGGGCCCGCGCCGGCTGGACCGCAGACGCGGCGGACCGGCTGCCCGACGACGGGGCGGCCAGCGCGCACGTCGCCCGAGATCGCGCTGCTGACGACCGGTCCGCCTCCGGAGCCAGCGGTGCGGGAAGCGTCGCCGATCCGGACGAGGACCGGCGGCCGCCGGGCCGCGTCGAGGACGACACGGTCAGACGGGTCCGGCGACGGAGCGTGCGCGCCCAGTCGAACCGGGCGGGCTCGGGCCGGTCACCCCTCGAACGCGAGGCCCGACACCTCCTCGATGTCGTCGACGACGAGTCGACGGCTCTCGAAGAGGTGATCGTCGTCGACCCCGCCGAGGACGGTGGCGACCGGGACCGCTGGGACGACGCGGTCGGGCGTTCGAAGCAACTCCAGCGGGACCTCTCGACGCAGCTTCGCCGCGAGCGCCGTCCCAGAGATGAGCCTGGTCATCGCACCGGCCGACTCGACGGGCGGCGACTCGTCGGCGCGAGCCACGGGGCCCAGCGGGTCTTCACCCGCCGGGAGTCCGGGACGGCCAAAGACCACTCCTGTCTGGTCGTGCTGGACCGGTCGGGATCGATGGACGGCGAACCGATCCGGACGGCCGAGACTGCGACGGCCCAGCTCGTCCACGCGCTGTTCGCGGTCGGGGTCGACGCGTCCGTGCTGTCGATCTGGGAGGGGTATCCGTGTCTGGAACTCCCCTTCGGGGGTCGCCCGTCCGAGCACGTCGACCGGCTGATGACCGAACGTGCGGACTGGGGGACGCCGCTCTCGACGGCCGTCGCCGTCGCCCGTGAGCGCCTCGACGACGGCCGGGGATCTCACCCGTTCGTCGTCGTCGTGACCGACGGCGCGCCGGACCACCCCGACCGCTACCAGTCGCAGCTGGCGGCGTGTACCGTTCCCGTGTTCGGCGTCTACATCGGGTCGGAACCGGGCACTCACACCGAGTACTTCGACCGGATCGTCCACGCCGAGACCGACACGCTCGCACGAACGATGCAGCGCCTCGTCAGGGCGCTGTTCTCGACGGAGGCCTGAACCGTGTTCGATCGGACGCCGCGGTCGCTCCGTGTCGGCTTCGAGACCGGACACCTCTCGGGCGAGTCGGTGATCGACCGCGCGCTCCCAGCCCTCGGTTCGGAGACGATCGCGCGGCGACGAGCAGCGCTCGCGGCGCTCGCGGCGGCCACCGACTCACGGCCCGACCGGACGACCGAAGTCGTCGACGCGGTCGAGTCGTCGATCGGACCGGGAGCGACCCCGACGCGGGCAGAGCTGGCGGCGTTGCGTGATCTGGGCTGCCGTCGGCCGCGGGCGTTCGCGCCGCTGGTCGAGACGTTCCGACGGCCCCTCACGCATGCCGGCGAATCCGCCGTCGACACCGCCGCGCTCTCGGCGCTCCTCGGTGATCTCGGCACCGCGGCTCCGGGTGTGGCAAAGCCACTGCTCGGCCCGCTGGTCGACGCGGCCGACGACGCCCACCCGGCAGTCCGAAACGAGGCCGCCTGGGCGGTCGTGCGGGTCGCGACGAGCGAACCGGCCATGCTTCGGCCCCTCGTCGCCGGCCTCGTCTGGGAGCTGGACCGCGAGAACCCGGCCACCGTCCGTGACGCGCTCGCGACGCTCGGCCGGATCGGACAGTTCCTGCCCGCCCACCTCGCGGGACTGGACGCGATCGCGTCGCTGCTCGACCACCCGTCCCCGGACGTTCGGACCGCCGCGATCGAGGCCCTCGGGGAGACGGCGGGACGCGGTACGAAGTTCGACACCGGCGTCTCAGCACCGGCCCGCGTCGAGCCCTTTCTGGACACCGTTGCCGAGCGCGCGACCGACCCGGAGCCACAGGTCCGGGCAGCGGCCCTCAAGACGCTGGGACGGGTAGCTCGCCACGAGCCACGCCTGGCTGGGACGTACACCCAGCGGTTCCTGGCCGCGACCGACGACGACGACCGCCGCGTTCGGCACACGGCCCTCAACGCGATCGGTGACACGTTCGATCCGTCGACGATCGATCTCGCGCGCTTCCAGCGACGGGTGGTACCCCGGCTGACCGACGGAGACGACGACGTTCTGGGTGCCGCCGTCGGGGTGCTCCTGACGGCCGTCCGGGCACTGCGCTCGGACCACCCCGGACGGGCACGGTATCTCGTCGATCTGCTCGTGTGGTTCCAGCTGTCGCCCCACAGCGGGCTGGGCGTTCCGGATCCACTCGACGAACTGGGCTCGGAACTGGCCGCACTCGCCGATCTCGACCGGTATCTGGAAGTCACGCGCACGCTCCGAGACGCCGACGACGACTCGCTGCGCCACGCGGGCGTTTCGATCTGCGACGCGATCGCGCGCCACGCCGACAGCCATCGGCTCGCGGCCGTCGGCGTCCTCCAGTCGATGCTCGCCGACGAGGACGAGCACGTGCGGCGGCGCGTCCTGTCTGTCTTCGAACGACTCGCCGAGATCGAACCGACCCTGTGCTCGCTGCTCGGGCGGATTGCCTGGCCCGTGGCCGCCTACGATCCCGCGGTGCGACCCCAGGCCGTGTCGGTGCTCGCAGCCACCGGACAGACCGACGCCAAGCACCACACCGGACCGGTCGCCGTGCAGTGTCGCGTCCTCCGGGACCGCCGGGACGCCGAGGACGAGGGCGACGGGATGGATATTCTCGATCCGGACCCGGCGTCCGAACCGCTCCAGCGACTCGCCGAGGCCGCGCCGGAGGCCGTCACCGAGGCGGCACCGACGCTGGTCGAGTTCCTCGGCGACGACGAGTGTGACGCGCTCGTCGCCGAGGCCCTCGCTACTGCCGTCGCCGAGGGTGGCCGACTCACGACGGCGACCGTTCGGCGTCTCGAAGCCGTCGTCCAGTCGGACCCGGTCGCGCCGCCGCTGCTCGCGTGGCTCTCGACGCTCCTTCTCCTCGACGGCGACGAGGCAGCGCGCAGACGGGCACGCGACCGCCTCCACTCCCTGGCCGAGCGACGCGAAGAGACGCCGCTGCTCGCGTGTCTGTCCGTGCTCGTCGACCACGAGCCGACCGTCGTCGCCGAGGTGCTCGGCTCCTGTCCGCCCGGCGAGACGCTCTCGGAGTCGCGCGCCCGGCGACTGGCGAGGCTCGTCACCGCTCACCCGCGACTCCTGTTGCGCTGTCGGACCGGCTGGTCGCCGTTCCCCGAGAGCGCACGCGAGCGCGAGCGCCCCGGACGGACGGCGTGGCCGACGGCGCTGGCCGAGACGGCTCCCCAGACCGTCTCGGCGACTGACTGGCTCGCAGAGCGGTTCTGGACCGACGACGGCGAACTGACCGCGTCCCTGCTCGAAACGATGGGCCGCGCGGACTCGCTCCCGGGCGGTCCCGACGATGCGTGGCGACACCACCCCAGTCCCGCGGTCAGAGACGCCGCCTGCGCGCTGCTGGACGGTGACCCAGACACAGACGGGGACGCCGAGCGGGGCGCTTCGACGGTCGACCCGGCAGCGGCCACGGCCGACACCGTCGACGAGATCGCGTCCCGCCTCGCCGCGGCGTCTCGCGACCGCTGTCGCCGCGCCTGCGAGCGTCTGGTCTCGATCGCCGTCCACGCTCCCTCCCTGCGTCCGACCGTCCGTCAGCAGCTCCTCGCCAGTACCCCCACGCTCCGGGAGACGGCCTCGCCCGTCGCCGTCCTCGGCGCGCTGTCGACGCTCGCTCCCCGCGTCGAGACCCCCTCTGAGCGGACGGCCTCCTCGGCTCCACCGGCAGAGAGCGTCGGGGCGTTGCTCTGTCGGTACGCGTCCGCGCCGTCGCCCGGCGTCCGCGACGTTGCACTGTCCGCGTTGCGTGTCGGGGCGACGGACGAGCCGGCGGCGCTCGCGGACGTGGTGATCGAGCGACTGCGCGACCCGTCCGACGCTGTTCGCGCCCAGGCCGCCCACACGGCCGCCACGCTGGTCGGAGACTCCCTGCGCGTCTCCTCGCCCCTCGTCGACGCGCTCTGTGACGCGGTCGACGGCCCTCGATACGTCGCGCTCGCGGCCTGTCGCGCGCTGGGTCACTGCGGAGCGATCGAGCCGTCGGTCACGGACCGCGTGGTCGCGGCGTTGACGACGCACCTTCGCGCACGCGAGCGCGGCGTCAGGCGCTCGGCCGCCGGTGGGCTCGCCCGAATCGGTCACGCCGATCCGGCTGCGCTCGTCCCGGTCGCCGACACGCTGTGTGACCGGATCCGGACCGACAGCGTGACGCGGCCCGCTCTGTTGTCCGTGGTGACGATCCTGGTGACGGAGTGCTCGGTGGCACTCGACTCACTCGTCGAGCCGTCGCTGACGGCCCTCGTCTCCGACACCTCTCCGACCGTCACCCGTGCCGCCGGTCGCTTGCTCGCCGCCGTCGCCGAGGACGCGCCCGGCACCGTTCACGGACGGCTCCACCCCGTCGGCGAGCGCCTCCACGAGGAGTACGACGGCGAGATCGTCACCAACTTCCGGGACATCGCTCCCAGCCCGCTGTCGACGTACTGGCTCTTTCGGGTCGTCGCCACCTGCGCGCGGGCCAACCACACGATCACGGAGTCGTTCGCGTGGGCGCTGTCCGAGACCGTCGACTTTCTCACCTCGCCCGCGGCGGCCTCGCCCCACTACGACCTCCCGCGCGACAGCGTCACCACGGACGGACTGGCGACGGTGACCGCGCGAGCGGCGGGGCTCGGCGGCGACTCGTCCTACGAGACGATCCTCGAATCGTGGCCGGGCGATCCGACGAAACCGTCCCTGGAGCCGGCGGTGACCGCGCAGTTTCTCGTCCTCGTCGACGACCAGACGCGGGACCGCTCGTTCGAACACATCGAGAATCACGTCGCGCCCGCCGACCGCGACGACGTTCTGGCGGCACTGCTTTCCCAGTCGGTCAACCTGAACCGCTACGAGGCCGTCTTCGCGTCGCTCACCCGGCTCCTCCCGCTGAGCGACGACGAGGGGCTGCACCGCCGCGGCGTCGCGACGCTGCTCGACGCCTGCGAGGCCCACAACTGGGCGGTTCGCGTCGACGCCATCGAGGCGATCGCGACGCTCGGAACCACCGCGGTGCTCCCGGCCGACGAGGCGATCGGTCACCTGCTGGGACGGCCCGGGCGGGAACCGCGAACGCACGAGGCGATCGTCGACGCGGTCCTCGACCTGCTGGGCCACGCCGAACGCACGCCCGAGACGGTAGCCACCGCGATGGCCGTCCGGTACGAACGCGGCGGACCAGCGCGTCGCCGACTCGCCGTCTGGCTGCTCGGGCGACTGGCGACGCGCCACGCGACGGTCCGCTCGCGAGCGGTGGCGACCCTGCTCGCGGCGCTGTCGGACTCGGACCGCTGGGCGAGAGAACGGGCCGGCGAGGACCTGGCCGCGATCGCGGCGATCGATCCGGAGCCACTCGCCGCCCACCGCGAGCGACTCGAACGTCGGGTAACGCGGGCCGACGGCGAGGTGGCGGATGACCTCCGGACGTGTCTCTCCGAACTGGACGACCCGAGGTAATCACTCCCGCCCGGACCCTCTCTGCGCCCGTACCGCTCACAGCAGGAACGCGAAGACCGGATACGAGGCGGCGATCGCCAGCGACGGGGTCAACAGCCACATCGTCACGATCCGCTTCGCTGCGCCCGGATCGAAGAGGCTCCGCTCGTCGAGATCCGCGGGGCCCTCCGCGCCCACGTCTGGCACGTCCGGCACCTCTTCGGGCTTCTCCGCGGGCTCTTCCTCGCGGGCGATATCCCCGATGGTCGGACCGGTGGGTGCCTCCTCGACGCGCGAGGTGACCAGCGCGCCCGTCGTGACCTCCAGATCCGGGCGCTCGGGGGTCGGCGTCGCCAGCTGCTTCAACGTCGCGGCTCGACTCGCCCGCCCCCAGCCCAGCCCGATGATCGTCGAGGTCGTACTGACCGCGAGACTCGCGGGGATCCCGAAGTAAGACAGCACCGTGATCACCGAGGCACCGACCACGGAGACGATCAGCGACGCGAGAATCGGCAGCTCCGTGATGTCGTCGCCGACCGTCTCCAGGGTCCGCCGAGCGATGGTGAAACTCCCCAGCCCGAAGGCCGCCACCGCGAGCAAGACGCCCTGGTTGACGGTCAGCGATCCACCCTCTCCGACCAGCGGGGCCACGGCGTTGGCCGCGTTCGACGCGCCCGCCGAGAACGCCATGTAGCAGGCGATCACGATCACCAGGAGCGAGCCGACGATGTCCTGTGGCGACGCGTTCACGTTCAGATACGGACGCGGGATCGTTCCCGAGCGGTCGAGCTGGACGAAGTGGAGGTCGAACTTCGTGAACGCGACGTAGCGGTCGAGATGCGGGTAGACGTACCGTCCGACGACGACGCCGATGACGAAGCACAGAAGCGGCGCGACGATCCACGCCGAGACGATCACGAACATGAGCGCCTGGTTGAGGGTGCCGGAGGCCAGGCCCAGCCCGACGATCGCGCCGACGGCCGTCATCGAGGTCGAGGCCGAGACGCCGTAGAGATTCGAGATCAACAGCGACGCGCCCGTAAAGAACAGCACCGCGACGCTCGCGACGGGCGTGAACTGGGCCGCCGGCACGATACTGCTGCTCATCGTCGCGATGACGTTTCGCCCGACCGTCCAGGCACCCAGGAAGCCGAACGCGACGAACAGCGCACCCGCTGTCGTCTTCCGTACGAGGCGTGAGCCGACCGCCGGGCCGAACGCCACCCCCGTCGACGAGCCGCCGATGTTGAACCCCACGAACACGGCGACGACGATACCGACGATGGCTACGGTTCCGAGCATTCTGTCTCTCCCGATACTGCCGTCTGGCCGCGCATAAAACGATTCGGTATCTCTGGAGCCGCCCGGCTCGAAGCGAGTATAGCCAACGGTATGAATCACCGTCGCCCGGCACCCATATAACTCCTGCCGACCGCTCCGAGCCGATGTCGCCCGAGCGTCGCCGCTCTCAGATCACCCTGTTCTGGAGCCGATCCCTGTGTTTGGCGTTGTACAGGAGCTTGACCCGGTCCGACGCGGGCGTCCCGATGCAGGTGAGGACCACGTCCTCCTGTTCGACCTCCTCGTCGGAGAGGATCTGTTGCAGCTCCATGTCGATCTCGCCTTCGACGACGACGGCCGCGCAGTTCGTACACGCCCCGGCACGACAGGAGGAGGGCCAATCGAGCCCCGCCGCCTCGGCGGCCTCGAGGACGTATTCGTCTCGCTCGACCTCGATCGTCCCGTAGTCCTCCGGCGGAAGATCGCTCGTGGCGGCCCGCGTGAACGCCTCTCCGTCTCGTGGGTCCCACCCTCGATCTGCGACGACTTCGTCGTTCAGGTACTCGACGGTCGCCGTCCGCGAGGACGACGCGGTCGAACCCCGGTCGCTCGATCGCTCCACTGCACCCCGCGAGCCCGTGAGGTGGTAGCCGCCGTTGGGGTCCGAGCGATACGCCACCCGGCCGTCGTCTTTCAGGTCGTCGAGGGCGTCGAGGACGGCTCCACGGCTCGCGTCGAGCGCTCGGCCCAACTCGGCGCTCGAAACCGGCGTGGTGCCCCGTCGCGATCGGTCCCTGATCGCCTCGTACACCGCCTCGGCCCCGATGCTCGACGCTCTGTGCTGGGACCCGCCGGTCTCTCGATCGCCGCTCTGGTCGGCCCTCGACACGTCGACCTCGGTCCCCCTCGCGCGCTCGACCCCGCGCCGGGTCGGCCTGTAGCCGGAGGGTCCGTCGGAGGTGTACTCGACCAGGTTCGCCTGCTTGAGTTCGTCGAGCCGATCCAGCACCGACTGTCGCCCGGCCTCGACGTGCTCTGCTATCGTCTCGCTGGACACCGTCCGCTCCCCGCTGTCGGTGAGTTCGTCGACGACTGCGAGCAGATACTCCGTCGATACGGTGTCTGTCGGTTCTGCTTGGTGCTCTGCCGTCTGCTCGTTCCGTCCCGAGTCGCTCGTCTGCTGGGTGTGGCTGTGCTGTGATTCGCTGGACTGCCCGGCCTCGTGGCGCACTCTCTCGCCGGCATCGACCGGGTCGTCGACCCGCTCTGCGATGATCGTCGGCAGCCGTCCACCGCTCCGGACGGCGCGTAGCGCTCGCTCGAACAACTGGACGCTCTCGTATCGCGACCGCTTCTCGGTCTCCAGTGCCGTCAGCACGACCGCGTCGATGGCCTCGGTCACGTCGTCGCGGTAGTCGCTGGGCGGCGTCGGCGGGTCTCCGTAGACGATGTCGTGCATGATCCCGGTCTGACTCCCGGTGTAGGGCGGTTCGCCGGTGAGCAGCGCGTAGACGATCGCACCGGCCTGATACACGTCCGTCAGCGTGTCGGGATCGCCGAACTCGTCGGACTCGAACTGTTCGGGCGCGGCGTACGCCACCGACAGTCCGTCCATCGTTCCGGTCTGCTCCGAGAGGACCCGAGACAGCCCCCAGTCGCCGATCTTGGGGAGGTCCCACGTCCCGGCGGCCGTCTCGCGAAAGAGGACGTTCGCCGGTTTGAGATCGAGGTGAACGATCCCGTAGGCGTGGGCGACGGCCAGGCCCCGGCAGAGACATTCGCCGATCCAGAGCGCGTGGGTCAGTTCCAGTCCGCCGTCGCTCGCGTCGAGGCGATCGGCGAGCGTGCCACCGCCCATGTACTCGATGGCGATCCAGGGCAGCCGGTCGCCGATGTCGACGACGCCGACGATGTGGTCCGAATCCGTCCAGCGCTGCTTGTTCCGTTCCCGACCGTCGACCGTCTCCCAGCGCTTGGCTTCGCTGAGAAACCGTTCGATCGCGTCGCCGGTGAGCGTCCCGGCTCGGGGTGGCTCCTTGAGTGCGATTCTGTCCGGTGGCTCCTCGTCGGTGACCCGTCCCTCGTACACGACGGCCTGTCCCCCTCGACCGATCGGCTCGTCGCTGGTCTCGATGTGCTCGTATCGCAGCGATCGACGCGGGGGACTGGTGACAGCTTCGATGTCGGGTGGGTTCCGATCGCTCATCGTCTCTGCTGTCTGGCCGGATCTCATTAATCCTTTTCCGGTGTCACCGGGTCTGATTCGTCAGTTCACGCTCGACTCGTAAGCTTGAATTGAACGGTTGCCAACTATCTGGTATGCGTGCAACGATCCGTGCGGCCGATCCCGAGTCGACGGCGTCTCTCTCCGTCACAGACGAGTCGGCTGTACGCGTCTACCGCGTCCCCGAGCGCGGAGAGGCGGTCGTCGCCGACAAGGACGGGTCCGTCACCTCGCTGGGCGTCCACGACATCTCCGTGTCCCGCGAGTTCGACGACGACGGCGAGCCCGGATACATCGAGTTCTACAAGGAGGACAGCCAGCTGTACGTCCAGGACGCGGGTTCGAGCAGCGAGACGGTACAGCAAAACGCCTTCGGCGAGATCGACCTCTCCGACGGCGAGCCCTCGCTGATCACCGGCGACTGTACGGTACAGATCGGCTACAGTACGGCACTCGAAGTCGAGGTCGAGCAGTCCCGTGGGAACGACCGTCCGATCCCGTACAAGGCCGACCTCGTGCTCAAGATCTGCGATGTCAGGTCGACCAACGAGGTCAAGAGCGAACTGCGAGAGCTCAAAGAGATGATGCACGCGGCCGACATCTCGGACGAGCGGTACCGCAACGTCCTCGCCGACGTGGAGACGGCCTTCGAAAACGTCGAGAACACGAGAGGCGACGAGCTACCGACCGAGGCCGTCCAGAAAGTCTCCAGTGCGACCAAACGGGCTCGCAACTACTTCCTCAGTTCCTGATACTGCCGGCTGTACCTTCGTTTCGACATTCGCCACCTCGGGGTGGCGAAATCCGTGACAGATGTACAGCCGGTAGTGTGACGCCCCCGGTCGCTTGCTCTTCGTGCTGTCGCTCCGCCCCGTTCCCGTTCGAAAGAAGGCGCTACTGTGTGGCCGGTCACGCCCCGGAGCCAAACTCCCGATCCCACTCGTCGAAGCGCCGCACGCTCTCCTCGGAGAGCGAGGCCGAGGTGCGTTCGAACGCCACCTGCACGTCCTGTGGCCGGACGGCGTCGACCGAGAGGTCGTACTCTCTGACGGCGTCGAAGCCACGGTCGGCGACGGACGCCAGTCCCGTGTTCGACCGGTTGATCATGGCGTTGACCGCGGTCCGACACACCGCCTCCACGTCACTGCCGGTGAAATCGCGGTGGATACACTCGCTTGCGATCGCCTCGACGGGCGTGTCGACGCGTCGACCAGTGTCCGACAGCTGGAACGCCGATGGACTCCCCTCGAAGGTAATCCCGCCTTCGACGGTGTTGATCGCGACGATCTCCTCGGCCGCGCCCACGTCGGGCAGCGGGATCAGCACCCGTCGCGGGAAGCGACGACGGATCGCCTGATCGAGGTCCCACGGGGTGTTTGTCGAGCCCAGGACCATCACGAAACTATCGTCGTTCTTGTCGATCCCGTCCAGCTCCGACAGCAGCGTGTTCAACACGCGGCGAGACGTTTCGTCCAGGTCGGACTCGCGTGACTGTGTCAGCGCGTCGATCTCGTCGAGGAAGACGATACTCGGGCTCATCTCCTCGGCGAGATCGAACAGCGCGGTGATCTGCTTGCTCGTCTCGCCGAAGTACTTCGAGAGCAGCCCTCCGAGCTTGACGTCGAAGAACGTCGCGTCGAGCGAGCCGGCGACCGCAGACGCCAGCAGCGTCTTCCCGGTTCCCGGCGGGCCGAACAGGAGGACGCGATCGGTCGCGGCGACGGCGTCGGGCTTGTCGTCGATGCCGCCCAGCGTGATCGTCCGCTTCAACTCGCCTTTGACCTCGTCGAGGCCCCCGATGTCGTCCCACGTGACCTCCGTCTGGGAGATGAACGATTCGACTTGCTCACGAAAGTCCGACTCCGGCTGTTCGGCGTCCTCTGCCCCGCCGTCGCGGTTCTCGCCGATGTCCTCTTCGGAGAGGGCCTCGCCGCTCTTTAGCTTCGAGATCGACGACTCCAGTTGCTCTTTGCGGTCCGGATACGTCGTTTCCCGGATCGTTTCGAGCTCTTCCAACCGATCGAGAGACTGTGAGAACGCTTTCGCGGCCTTCTCGTGGTTCTCCTGATCGAGGTGTGACTTCCCCTTCTTGAGGTACTCTTCGTACTGTTCCTGTAGGATGTCCTCTTTGTACTGTCCGAGATCCATAGTTACAAAATTGGGTGACGGGACGCGGTGAGCGCGTTAGCGGCCCAGCTCCTCGTTGAAGATGTTCTCACTCTCGTCTTCTTCTTTCGTGAGCTCGCTCAGCGAGACCGGGTCCTCGTTGGCGTCCTGGAACAGCGTGTCGATCTCCGACTCCTCCATCGTCGCCCCGAAGTCCTGCGAGACGCTGGTGAGGGTCCGGTTGAGCTGATCGCCCTTGCGCTGGATCCACTCCGTGTCCTTGTTGCGCTTCTCGATCTCGCGGACGATGTCGTTCATGAACTCCTGTACGTCTTCCTCGCTCATGTCCCGGAGCGACGACTGGGGCTGCTCTTCGAGCCGCTTCTTGGCGTTTTTGGCAGCCAGCAGGGTGGTGTACTCTTCCAGCATCTCCTGCCACGCGGCTTCCTTGTTCTCGTAGTCCCGCTTGAGCTGCTTGGCCTTTCGCTTCAGTCGCTCTTTTTTAGGTCCGGCGACCTTTCGCCCCTTCTCGACCAGTTGCTCGAACTGGTGATCGAGCCGTTCGAGCTCCTGTTCTTTCAGCTCGATCTGCGTCTCGAAGGTTCGTGCTTCGAGGTCGAGTTCGTCGGCGTCTTTCTCCATGAGTTCGTTCGAACTGCCGCCCCAGCTACCTGGTATCCAGTCTCTGAACTGAACCATATACGAGTACATGGTAGGCACCATAATAAAACTTTGGCACTAAACCCACTCTACTGGATCTCCATATTGGAGAAAGCTGCTACGAAAACTCGACGGTCTCGTCGTCGCCGTCTTCGCTCAGTACGTCGGATTCCGTTTCGATGTTCCCCACCTCTGTGGGCTCTTCGCTCACTTCTTCGTCGGTCTCGGATGTGTCGTCGCTCCACTCCTCTTCGAGTTCGGAGCCGGTGTGGAGCTGGCTCGCGCCCTCACTGAACGAGTCCAGTGCGTTCGAAGAGAGCGTATCCGTCTGACCGAGCACGTCGTGTAGCTCCTCGTTTTTCATCTCCTCTTGCTGGAACAGTCGGACCAGTTCGCTCTGGTCCATCTCCCGGAGCTGGCTCCAGTAGTCGTCGCCCCGGCTCTCGCCGATCTCCTTGATGTTCGCCAGGTTCGAGGCCAGATTCCGCTGTTTGCTCGTCTCGTCGATCCGCCCTCTTACGGTTTCGAGCTCTTCTTTGATCTCTTCTGCGTCGCGAAGGAAGTCCTGTGCTCGCTCTTCGTTACCGGCTTCCTTCGCCGACTCGTACTTCGAGCGCTTGTCATCGAGCGCTTCTTTCAGCTCCTCTCGGCGACTCTTGAGATCGTCTAGCTTCCGTTCGGCTTCCTGTCGCTTGACCTGATGGTCCTCCTTCGGACGATCGAGCAGGTGGCCGTCGTCACTGTCGCCAAACAGTGAGCCGAACCACGACTTCACGGTAGCAAACATAGTTGCTATCTTTGGTCACAGGTGCATAAATGTGCGTGCAAGTAGCTATCACGCGATGACGGCCGTCTCGGAGACGGCGGCCCGGGGCTCTTCGCACAGCGCGCGAGCTGCCCGACTCCCGGGTCGACTCCGCGACGGACGCCGCCGTCTGTCCCGGAGTGTGACATCGACGGTACGCTGCTGGCGCGATCACCGAGTGACGACTTCGATCGTTCTCTCGATCACCGCCCGGTAGAACGGCCCCGGATCGTTCTCCCGGAGTCGCGCAGTGAACGGTTCGATCCACGCTCGCGGGTGTTCGTCGAGGAACTGCTCGACCGTGTCGTCGTCCTCGGTGGCGGCGAGGTAGGCGGCGAATTCGAGCTCCGTCGCGATGTGGTCCGGCGGTGCCGATCTCGAGTCCCGCAACGCCAGTCCGTACTCGGCGTACCAGCGCGCAACCGCCTGTGTCGCCGGCCCGTACACCGGACCGACGTTCTGGCCGTCGCCGTCGTGGTCGCCGTCCCGATAGACGCTCTCGTAGGGCGGGCACTGTTCGGGGCCGGGGCCGATGAACAGTCGCGTGTACTCTACGCGCAGGTCGTCCAGATCGACGGCTGCCTCGCTCTCGTCGAGCCACGCGACTGCGCCCGACTCGACGGTACCACGCAACTCCTCGGACGGCTCGCGCCAGCACACTGCCAGGGTAGCGAGGGTGTCGGCCGTCGGCCGTCTCGTCTCCTCCGTCGCGTCGTCGACCGCCGTCGCGGTGTCGTCAGTCACACCCACCACCTCCGCCGTCTGCCGGGTATCTCTCCTGTTCGGTCCGCCGCTGGAGCGGGACGTATCGGAGCCCGACGGTGACGATCAGTGCGCCGAACGCGACGATTCCCGCGGTCACCACCAACTCGATCACCGTCGGCGTGTACACCCCCGTCGTGGCCCAGACGTCCGTCGTGACGCCCGCGTACTCGCCGCCCAGCGAGATGCCCGGCGCGGCGTCGATGTTCACACTCTCGTAGCCGGTGAACACCAGTCGAACCCCTTCGAACAGGGTGCCGAACACGGCGAGTACGCCCGCGACGAATATCACGGACAGTCGCTTCCTGAGTTGCGGTGTCGCCAACAGCACCAGCGGTATTGCCCCGCCGACGCCGGTCCAGAGCCAGAAGTAGACCGAGTCCCCGATGAGGAACTCGCTGGTGATCGCCCAGAAGCCGAAGTGGTCTGCCCAGGCGTGTGGCAGGCGCTCGGCAGCGAGGAGGTAGACGACGTGAAACGCCAGGAAGATCCCCAGCATCTTCCCCAGACTCGTCAGCTCGTCCCGGTCGGCGTCGAAGCCCGTGTAGCGGTCGGCGAGTATCGAGACCACGAGCAGGAGGCCCAGGCCGGAGACGAGCGCTTTGGCGATGAACACCGGTGCAACGAGCGGGCTGAACCAGTCGCCGCGGCCGACCTGTGTCGCGAAGATCCAGCCGGTCACGGAGTGGAGCATCACCGCCGTCGGCAATGCGACCGCGGCCGTCCAGAACAGCAGCGTCCGGTCCCGATCCCGGCCGGCCTGTGTGTCTTCGGCTCCGAAGGCCAGTCGCGATCCGCGGGCAGCGAGGTCTCGCCGAGTGAGCAGCCAGAGGTACCAGACGTTCAACACGCCGTACAGGACGACGATCCCGAAGTCCCAGACCATCGGCGAACGAAAGTCCGGCGACGTGAAGAACTGGTACAGCCGCTCTGGCCGACCGATATCGGGCAGGATGAGCAGTCCTGCGACGATGATGCAGGCCAGACTCACGAGGACGCCGAGCCGTGCGAACCCCTCGTACCGGTCCGAGTGGAAGAACTTCGGCGCGCTCGAGATGATGAGCCCGCCCGCAGACAGCCCGACGAACATCACGAACAGCATGATGTACAGCCCCCAAGAGAACACGTTCCGCATCCCGGTCACGACCAGACCCTGCTGGAGCTGGTACGCCCACGCCCCGAGTCCGGCGACCAGGAGCACACCCAGGAGGCCGAGCCAGACCTTCGAAACGGTCCCGAACGAGGACACCACGGGGCTCCGCACTGTCGACGTCGCCGATCTCTCGGTCACTTCACCACTCATCAGTCATCACCCCACACTGCGTCGGCAGTAGCACGTCGCATCGATTCCTCGCTGTCGGGGTCGTCGGCCTCCTCGGGGGTCGGCTGTTCGTCGAGTTCCGATTCGAGTTCTTTGCCCTTCCAGGGCCGACCGGGTGACATCTCGCCCTGGATATAGTACGTTTTCGGATCGGTGTCCTTCTCGTCGAGCAGTCGGTTGGTATCGTATTCGGCGACGTACTTTGAGACGGTGCTCTCATCGTCGTCGAGGTCCCCGAAGATTCGGGCATCGGCAGGACAGTTTACGACACACGCGGGATCGAGTCCTTCCTCGACGCGGTGGCTACAGAACGTACACTTCTCGACGACGCCCTGGGGCCGTTCCTCGACGTCACCAGTGCCCTCTTCGGGGCGGTGCTGTGGCTCGTCCCAGTTGAACACCCGAGCGTTGTAGGGACAGGCGGCCATGCAGTACCGGCAGCCGATGCACTTGTCGTAGTCGATCTCCACGATGCCGTCCTCGCGCTTGTACGTCGCGTTGACCGGACAGACCTTCACGCAGGGTGCGTTCTCGCAGTGCTGACAGGCCGTCGGCTGATAGCTCATCTCCAGCGTTCCGTCGTCTCCATCCTCTGGATACGAGCCTTCGGGTGTATCGATGTGATCGCCACCGACGGTCAGTACGCGATTCCAGGCCTGTCCCATCGGGACGTTATTCTCTTGCTTACAGCTCATGGCACAGGAGTGGCAGCCGATGCAGCGCTCTTGATCGATTACGAGTCCATAATTTGTCATTTTCAATCACCTCCGGCCGAGCTGCCAGCCGTACCGTGTGGATTGTCCTGCGTGTACTGGTTGGACTGGTACTCATCAGCTGCGGGTTCGACTTCTACTCTGCAATCGTAGAAGGCGAACGTGCGTCCGACTTTTGCAGTCTCCGCGGAGATCGGGTCCTGGTAGTGCCCTTCAACGAAGTCCTCGGCCCACCATCCCTGGTCCGTGTTCACAAGTCCAGGACGAATCCCCTTGTTGTACTTCGCACGGACAACCACCGAGCCACGGTCGTTGTGGACGCGCACGTAGTCTCCATCCGAAATCCCTCTGCGCTTGGCATCTTTCGGATGAATGTCCAACTGTGGCTCCCGGTTGACCTCTCTGAGCCATGGGACATTGGCCCACTGGGAGTGGATCCGCCACTTCGAGTGTTTTTGCATGAACACCAGTGGGTACTCATCTTGTTTCTCCCAGTCCTCGTCGGTTCTGGCTTCTAATGGTTCCGGAACTTCAAGCGAGACCCCCTCGTCGGGCAGTCCCGGCCCCTTCTCAGTTGGCGCGTCGTCGTCGTACACCGTGATCCGACCGGATTCCGTTCCAAACTCATCGGTGTACGCGACATCCGGGGTTTCGTCAGTGGCGACCGTTCCGGTCTCTTGAAGTTGTTCCCAGGAGAGGCGGTCGTCGTTTTGTACGAACTGGTCGAGTACTTCGTGTTTGTCATCGGGGAATTTGTCTCCGTGGTCGAGTCGCTCGGCTAACCCAGCTATGATGTAGTAGTCGTCACGGGCCTCCCAGAGTGGTTCGTGGGCCTGCTGCCGGTAACTGAGATTGGGGTGGGTGTACGTCGTGAGCAAGTCCTCAGTTTCGAACCAGTGAGCGGCCGGCAAGATAATATCCGCTTGCTGAGTCGTCGGCGTGTGGTACATGTCCGCCCACACGATGGTGTCGAGATTCTCCATCGCGTTCAGCCAGCGGTCCCTATCCGGGAACTGGTTCCCGAGCATATTCGAGTTCATTCCGTAGAGGAACCTGGGTTGGGCGGGGCCGCCGTCCTCAAGCAGATCGAGGACGCGTTGGTACCCATACGTTTCGACACCGACCGCATCGTCTGGACTTCCCCAATCGCCTTTCTGAAGGTAAGAGCCGTTGTACGACGGGTGCTGTGCGTGGATGTTTCCGTGACGGCCGTAGTCGCCGGTCAGTGCCAGTAGCGTCGCGTAGGCCTGCCCAAACACGTGTCCGTACAGGTACCGGCCAACACCGTAACTCGGCATAATTCCGCCTGCGCCACGAGTAGCTAACCAGTCGGCTGCCGTCTCGATGTCTTCAGCGGTCAGTCCGGCGATATCGGCTACCTTGTCCGGGGGATAGTTCGCGGCTTGTTCACGGAGCGCAACCAGGCCGGGTCGGACGGTCGTCCCATCGATGGACCACTCGCCCGTGAGCGCGAACGGACCACCAGTTTCAGCGCCGACAACCTCTGGCTCGCCAGTTTCCTCGTTCATCACGACGACTGCGTCATCGGCAGGATCGTCGACGACCCGGCTTGGGTCAAGGAGTGTTCCGTCGTCAGTGCGGACGAGTGCTGGTGCGTTCGTCCGCTGCCGGAGGAAGGACTCGTCGTAAACCTCGTTCTCGAAGATGTAGTGCATCATCGAGAGAGCGAGGTGCGTGTCTTTTCCCGGGCGGATCGGTAACCAGAGGTCCGATTTCTCCGCCGTGTTCGTGTACATGGGGTCGACGACGACAAGCTTCGCGCCGTTGCGCTTGGCTTCGAGGACCCACTCGGCGTCCATCTGGAACTGACTCGCGAAGATGTCCGACCCCCAGATGATGATCGTCCTGGCGTTGACCCAGTCTTCAGCGGTATTCGTCGGTGGCATGAAGACGCCACCTTCGCCGGTGACTCGGTTGAAGCCCTGGCCGACGTTAGTGTCGATCCCGAAGACGAAGCTGTCCTGAATGCCACCAACCAGTTGTTTCAGGCGACCGAAGCCAGTCGTCCCACCGTCACCCGATCCGGAGTGCCAAAAAATGCCTTCCGTCCCGTGTTCGTCCTTGGTGGTCCGTATCTGTTCAGCCACTAGGTCAAGTGCCTCGTCCCAACTGATTCGCTTGAAGTCTGCGTCTTCACCACGCTTGTCGGGCTGGGGGGTATCCGGCGACCAGCTGGCGCGTTTCATCGGGTACTTCAACCGCTTCGCGTTGTACACCCGCTGTAAGTGTGAAATGCCCAGCGTACAGCCACGCTTGAACTCAGTTGCAGCGGGCACCTGCTGCTCGACTTTCTTCACCTGCCCATCCCGAATGTAAACGTCCAGCGGACACTTCCCGCGGCAGTTCGGCGAACAGGCGGTCTTTACGACTTGATCTTCTCCGAGGAAGCTGGTGACCTGACTGGCAGCTTCTCCCGAGTCGTCGGCGGGCTGGAGCGTCGAGAGAACGCTGTCAGCGCCGCCGAGTCCGACTGCGGCGACGACACCGCTCTTCAGAACGTCCCGGCGGGACGCCGTGAACTCTTGGTCAGTCATCGAACCCCTCCGGTTTCGTAGGTCGTTCGTCGGTTCCGAACTCCGCTTTGACCTCCTCGTGGTACTTCTCGTGGAACTCCTGCTCGGTTAGCTCACCGTTCGTGATCTTGATGGCGTCTTCGGCCATCCGCTTCCCGAGATCCGGATCGTATCCACACCCATCGAGGATCTCGTCGGCAACCTCGTCCCACTCTGGTATCGGCTCGTGGGCGGATCGAGATTCTTTTGTCATACAGTTCAATGTCGCCGCTTCTCGTCGATATCCCTTCGTGTGAATTATGAAGCGATTCAAGTGGGGGCCGGCGAAGCCTGCTACGGACGGCCGGCACACTGATCGTCATTCTCCCGGGGGACCTCCGTTAGCGGCTGGTGGTAGCGTTCGCAAATGCGCTGACAGCAAGCGTCGATTCTACGGCGTTCAAACGCTGCGAGCACGCCGACTTCGAGATGCCGAGGTCATCGGCTAGCGCTTCTAGCGAGGTTTCGCGTGGCGTCGCGTAGTACCCGGCGGCGACGGCCCTCGTAACTGCTTCACGCTGTTTTTCCGTAACGTCGTCGAGAGCGAGTGTGATGGTCTGTCCGCCCGTCTCGCCCGTTCCCGCGTCGATTCGTTTCAACTGTCGCAGGTGCAACTCACGCGTTACGTCTCTCAACGACTCGACTAACTCGGTGAGCCGGTTCCTGTCCGGGAGATACGTCTCGACGCAGACCGACTCCTCGGTCACATCGACGATCTCCGGAATACAGTCGAACGCACCGAAGACAGCACAGAAACAGGCTCCATCGACCTCACTCGCCGAGTGAACGATGTCTGCTTCCTCGCAACCCGGAGATACGGGAGTCTCCTCCGACTGGATCGTCATCTCGGTCTGACACTGGTCGTGCAGCAGCTGTTGTCGTACCTCGACGACGTCGCCGTCGGCGTCCTCGAACTCGTCGAGTGGACAGTCACTGTCGAGCACGGGTTTGATCTCGAAAGCGACATACAGATCCCGGCCGTCGTCTCCCTGTTTTGTCGTGGAACCTTGCATATCCTATAAGTGTCTCTACAGCTAGCGTCGGTATACGAACCCGGCTGGTTCTCACTTACTGAGAACGAACGGGTGGCGTTGACGTGTCTCCACTGCCGCCGTCTGTCAGTGTCGCAGCCGCGACCTCGGCGCTCCAAACTTTCGGAAGTGACGGCCGCCAGTGTCTCTCTGAAGAGCCCATTGCAGCAGTCGTCTCGACGCAGGTTTCGTTGCGCACCCAGTCCCCGCCGTGTGTCACACGGATGCGATGGCAGTTCGTGCAGAACTGCGGGCTCTCTACGGGATCGACGACCTCGACCACACCGGTGCTCTCAGCGTCCGGAGACTGCACGTGGTTCCGCCGTCGACCGTGCATCTCGGGGTCTTGACGAAGTCGGCGCGGTCCTCCAACCAGCCGTGGACGCGGTCGATGCCGATCGCCCACTCGGGGGTGGCCGGCGAGTTCGGGCGTGGAATCGACGAGCTGGAGCCGGAGACCGGGCGGGCTGTGACGCGTTCGAGGCTCACGCCGACCGCGTGGTGACTCTCTGCGGCGGCGAGTCGGATGCTGCGCCGCAGGTCCGCGCCGATGGCGGGATTTCAGATCGACGCGACCGTACCGCTGCCATCGGATTCCACCGATCAGACGGTCGCGACCGGTCGGTTCAAACGGCGCAGTTCTGCCGACGGTCGGCCTATCGCGCGCACTTCAGGCAGACCCGATGATGTTCACGCCAACGTATTTTTAGTCTCGCCTAAAACCTGGCCGTACACAGAACCGGAGCGGTCCTTTCGGACACGCCGGTGAGCACCTCGATTCCACCATGCCCTACGCAGAACTCACGATCACGGTTCCGGAGACGGTCTGGATCAGCGAACTGTCCCGTGCGTATCCCGACACGCGGTTTCGCGTGCTTGCGGCGACGGCCAGCACCGCGAGCGGCGTCGCCAGAATCGAAATTCTCGGCGACGCCTCTGATACGGATTATTGTAGCGATTTACCGGTGATCGTCGCCACGGAGTAGACGATCACCGGTAAGCAACTACAATAAACCGTATGAGACGGTCTGTGCGGAGTTCCGGGAGTACGACGCCGTGACCGATCTGACGGTCTTCGACACCGAGGCCGAGGCGACCCGCGTGCAAGTCGAGACGACGGTCCCGCTGTTGTTGACCTCGCTGCAAGACTCCGGGGTACCGCTGGAGATGCCGTTCGAGGTCGTGGACGGACGGATGACGCTCGAAGCGACGCTCCCACAGGAGACGCTCTCGGAACTGGGTGAGACGCTCGACAACTTCGGTATCCGGTACACCGTCGAGCGCATCCAACAGGAGTCCGAATCGGATTCGCTCTTGACCGAACGCCAGGAGTGGGTGCTCGACGAGGCGATCGAACGGGGCTACTACGACACGCCCCGACGTACCACGCTCGTCGACCTCGCCGACGAGCTGGGCGTCGCGAAGTCGACCTGTAGCGAGATCCTTCACCGCGCCGAAGGACGGGTGCTGAAAGAGTATCGGGACGACGAGGCCCCTTCCGAAGTCGTGGTGTCGTCCAGCTGACCGCGCTCGGCCGTCGCTGGATCGTCGGGTCTCCGGATATCGACCTCACCGACAGATGTCGCAGCCGATCGACCAGAGCGCGATCAGCGCGACGACGACCGGGACGTGAGCGACGACCAGCAGCGGGGTCGTCAGCCACCCCAGTTCGAGAGCCCGACCGACCGCTCGAACCGCCGTGCCAAGCAACGGCAGCGACAGGAGTGCCAGCACCGTGATCCCGACTCGCGTGGGAATCGACCGCCGATCCACCGCCGTCCTGATGTGTGTGACGTGTTCTCGAATCATTTTAGGCCGACCTAAATTATTGCGTCTTCGCATGGCGGCGGATCGAACCTGACTCTTTCCCCGAACTGGTTCGGACGTGCGATCGACCGAAGTCAGCCGTCAATTGGTCGGAACTGTTCGGGTGAACCCTCAAGAACGCCCTCGACGACGATTCAGACGAATCAGGGATCATTATCACTAATCTAACATAACTATTATACTTCAAAATGATCAACTCTATTTAAGTAGGTCTCATGTGGCGGAAATTGAGAACTTGGTTTACAGAATCAGGCCCCTCTAATGACATTCTAGAGGAACTTCCGTGGGACTTGGAGGATTTAAACTTAGAGATAAGGAAATATGAGACAGAGCTGGGGATAACTGGAAAGCAGCTCGGCAAATTAGAGGAGGAGTTTGAAGAAATGATCGATGCTGCAGAGTCTGCTTCGGAACCCGGACGGCTTAAAAAATATCGTAAAGCCAGAACAATCCTAAGAGAGTTCGAACAGCAGAAGGCGAAATACGTCGAGCTATTTGAAGAATATGTGATGTTGTGCATTGTTAAAAATACGGCTGTATATCTGGATAATAATGACTATCGTTCCTTGGCTGATGTGGGCCTCTCTGAATATGATGAATTTAAAGCGGAAATGGCCGAGGAACTACGTGACGATTTAGACGACCACCAGACGTTTGAGACACAATTTGAACGAGAGTTAGATGGCGGCGCTATCCCCGATAGGACTGATTCTCAAGATACTATCCTTGATGGAGTTGCTGAATCAATAGAAGAACTAGACTGGGATACCTATGATCGAACATCGCATGAACAGAGTGAGCCCCAAATTTTCGAGGATGTCGCTGGTATGGTTTTCAGTGAGTCTATATTAAACGAACTCTCTTTTTGCTCTTCGGAAGCGGATTGTTGATCGGGATCGCTACTAATCGAGATCAGTCGAGATCGCCGAGATGGAGGCGGACCACGCGGAAACTGCGGACCGGCTCGATCGGCTCGCGCTTTGGGGCCGTCGGTCGACCACTACTGTGGCTCGCCGACGCTCTCAGGCCACACACTGTCCTGGGTCGCCGTCCGAATCCGGGCAGAGCCCGAGACAGGCCGAATCGGCGAGCGCACGCAGGCGGAAGACGCCGGTCTCTGGCAGCGCGAACCCGATGTCGAACGCCGTCTCCTCGTCGAGTGTCACGTCCAGTACCGAATCGAAGAAGGTCGCGACGACGCAGAGTCGCCAGCCGGCCTGCGTCGCGACCTGCTCTCCCCGCTCTGTCAGCGCCACGCCCTGATACTTCTCGTGTTCGACCAGCCCTCGATCGTCGAGCTTCGCCACCATCTCCGTGACGCTCGCGGCGGTCACGCCCATGTACTTCCGCAGGTCGCCGGTCGAAACCCGATCGGTCCGTGACTCGGCGAGGACGGAGATCGCGAAGAGGTAGCGTGCCCCACTCCGCTCGGTCTCCGACAGCGACGGCCCGAACGACGGGGGCTCCATCTGGGACTCCGAAGACATACCGTACGATTCCCCGGACACGTGTGAAAGCGTGGTGCCGAACCGATTCGTACCGTCTCGGATACTCCGCCGGCCGAACGACGCCACTCGCCGGACGTGCGTTCGGTCGAGCCGAACATCTCCCGACGCACCGTTTAGTTTAGGCGGTCCTAAATGGGTGGTATGGAGACGAGCGAAAACGAGCGCGACGGGCCGACGGTCCTGGGCAGGGCCGTTCCGATGCGGGCCCTCCGACCACGGCTCGTCCTCGGCTTGCTACTCGGCGGTTCCTTCGCTGGCGTCTGGCTCACGCACGCGGGCGATCCTCTCCGGGTTCGGACACTGTTCTGGCTGCTCGTCGTCACTGCGGGGTTGCTCGGCGGCGGTCTCTACTGGCGACTCGTCATCTTCGACCAGAGCAGATTCGAGGCGTCCGGCGATCGTCGGTACGTTCGCCGTCGGTGGCGACGGCTGGAGACGGTCGCAGTCGTGGGCTCTGCGCTCGCTGGCACCACTGCAGTCGTCACCGCGACGGCTGGCCCGTCGTTTGGAACTCGGCTACTCGGTACCGGTCTCGTCGCCGGACTCCTGCCGTGGTTCGGCGTCCGATACGTCGGAGCGGACTCGGCTCTGACGAGGACACTTCGATCGGTGCTTCTGGGGACCGTTCTCGTCTCTCTCGGTAGCTTCGCCTGGATAGAGACGAACACGACGGTTCTGGACTGGGCGATCAGGGCGGGACACCTCGGGGCCTTCTCCCTCTGGATCGGTGGAGCCGGCTGGCACAACTTCGTCGTCCTCCCGACGGTGCGATCCCGTCCCGACGCCGGTGACGCGCTGCGGTCACAGGCGCGAGCGTTCCGCCGCCACCTGCCGGCCGTGATCGCGCTGGTGTTCCTGACCGGACTCTATCAGACCGACCGCCTCCTCGGGCTCGCACCGTCGGCGGTACTGGGTTCGCGCCTCGGCCACCTCGTGGGCTTCAAGCTCCTCGTTCTGACGACCCTGACCGCGATGGTCGCGGCGACGTACAGACGGACGGAGTGAGGCCTCTCACGCCTCTCTCCTCACGTGGGGACTGTGGCCGATACCGCGGCTTCACTCGCCGGTTTCGAGGACGATCTGCCCGGTCGCGAGCTGCGTCAGCTCGGGCGTCGCGTCGGCGTGTGGATCGAACGCGGTGTAGGCAAACGCCTGCCAGAGGGCGCGTTCGGGGTACGGTCGCCGTGATAGGTCGACGCCGAGCGCCGCCGCGAGCGCCAGATCGTCGAGTTCGCCGGTCGTCGTGGGGACCGAGAGCGGATTCGGGAGCGCTTCGAGGTCCAGACCGAAAGCCGGGAACAGTCGGTACGTCGCTCCCGGTGCGGGGTGGTGGAGTTCGCGCCGGCCGGGGAAGCGGACGACGAGCTCCGGAGCGATCGTCTTCGGGCGACCGTCCGTGCCGACGGGCTCGACGCGCTGCTCGCCGAGGCGTATTCGACGCCGTTGCCCCGGCGAGAGATCGTGCCGGGTCCCGTCGACCATCAGTTCGACCGCCGACTCGACGTGTCGCTCGATCGAGACGGCCGGCGGTACGTAGGCTCCGACGTGGCTCGTCGTCACGTCCCCGCCGATGGTGCCATCGACGACGACCGTCGTCCCGCTCGCACCTTCCGTGACGAGCGGTGGCCCCTCCGCTGGCAACGAGTCGAACCCGACGAGTTCGTGCGTGGTCCCACAGGCCAGTTCCCAGTCTCGCGGCTCCGCAGTCGAGGACGCTACCGCGGGTCGCCAGTAGAAGACGCGCGACGTTCCGTCGAGTTCGTACGGCACCGCGTCCGGAAAGAACCGGTCACCGGTTTCGGTCGGTTCGAGCCCGGGATGTTCGAGTTTCAGTTCCAGATACGGGTGCTCCTGGACGACGGGGGGCGACACCCCGTCTGGCGGGACCTGCCGCCACTCGACGGGGACTGCGTCGTCGACCGTGTTTGCTTCGTCCATTGGTGGGGTGTTACGGGCCGGCAGACTCGTGTTCCGTGGTCTACACACGCGACTGCCCTCGTCGGTGTCGTGACCGCGTGACGGACTCGCCACGCGGTACCGACTTTCGTCCGAGCGGCCGACGGCGTCGAACTCCCGACCGACGGACACCGTCTCCGTGTCGACGAGCTTCGAGCGAGACGGTCGAGTGTGTTCGGCCGAATATCTCCGCCCGCGGGTCGCTCTCGACTGTCGGGTCCTCGATCACGGTCCCGAAAGGATTCGCCACGGAGGTAATGGGATCGGGGCGAAAACGGACCGTAGACATGGCAACGGAACTCGACCTGCGAGAGCACCCGGAAGACGAGCACCGCCGGACGCTGTTCGACACGCTGTCGGAGATAGAGACCGGGGACACCGTCGAGGTCGTGGCGAATCGGGACCTCGATCTCCACCTGGTCCGCTACCAGATCGAACGCGATCGGGAGATCGAGTGGACGTACGCGGATCCCGACGCGGAGCCCCGGGAACTCACAGTGACCAAGCGCGATCCGCTGGAGGCCGACCTGGGAACGATCGACGTTCGCGACCTGAAGCCCCAGCGCCGTCACGAGGCGCTGCTCGCGATCTTCGACGAACTGGGGGCCGACGAGGGGTTCGTCCTGCACAACGACCACGACCCCAAACCGCTGTATCACGAGCTCAGGTCGATGCACGGCGACGTGGTCGACTGGGAGTACAGAAGCCGCGGCGACGACGGCTGGCGCGTCGAGGTCGTCAAGACCGGCGAGTCCGACGCCGACGACGAGGGCGTCGTCACCCGCTACGACGTTCGCGACATCCCCAAAGAAGAGCGCCATCCGACGATCCACCATCGCTACGGGATGATCCCCGAGGGCGGGACGATGGAACTGATCGCTCCCCACGAGCCGCGACCGCTCCGCGGCGAGTTCCGGGAACGGTACGGAAACGCCTTCTCCTGGGAGGTCGTCGAGAGCGAGCCCGGTCGCTGTCGCGTCCAAATCACGAAAGAGGCCGGCGGCGACGCCGACGGTTCCGGGGACACGAACGAGGCGGAGGCCGACGACGAGGCGGTCGAGATCCTCGAAGAGCTGGACGTGCGCGATCTGCCGCCGGCCCAGCGCCACGAGCGTATCTTCGCCGCGTACGACGACCTGACGGAGGGAACGGGGTTCGTGCTGGTCAACGACCACGACCCCAAACCGCTGTACCACCAGTTCGAGGCCGAGACGGGGCCGGAGTTCCGCTGGGAGTACCGACAGAAAGAGCCCGGGGAATTCAGAGTGCTGATCGGGAAGACGAGAGTGGCCGGCAGCGAACCGTCCAGCGGGAAAGAAGCGGCCGGCGACGCGTCGAACGCGCCGTTCTGACGGTCGCCGACGTGCTCGTCGAGGCGGAACCGATCCCGACACGGAGACGGTCGCCGTCACGTTCTCCTCCCAGAGCGAGTCGACTCGCCGGGCGCATCCCACGATCGGATGCAACTCACCGATGTGTCTCTCCCCGAGAACCGATACAGATGACTCGCGGTCTGTCCGGCGGCCGAGGGGCGTTACACCTGCGTATCGTAGCCGGCAACACGAACGTAATCGGGAGAATATATACCACTCGGCCGTGCTTACCCTCCCTCATGAGTCTCGAACCGGCCGAGGCGGATCGTCGGCTCGATGTCCGGGAGATCGACGGCGAACCGTTCGGCGACATCATGGCTGCCGTACAGGAACTGGAGGACGACGAGTCGCTGCTCTTGATCAACAGTTTCGAGCCCGAACCGCTGTACGACGTGCTCGAACAGCGCGGGTTCACCTACGAGGCGGCCAACCCGGAACCCGATCTCTGGCACGTCGAAGTCGAACACGCCTGAGCCGTCGATCCGTCCGGGAGTGACCTTCTTCGGGGTTCCCGGACACGACGGTACGCACCTATACGATGTGGAGTCCGTCCCCCCGGTCGACGAGCGCGTCCACGTCGGGCTGGTGATCGTCGCCAGTGGTCTCGAAATCAACCGGGCGCGCTCACTCTCGACGTATCTCCAGGTAGGTGGTGTACTCCTTGCGGAGGAGGCGTCCGCGCTCGCTCTCGATGGCGAGCAGTTCGTGTGGCGTCTGCGCCGCGAGCTGTGGATACTCTCGTTTGGCTCGTCTGTCGGTGCTCCGGATGACCAGTACGGCACCGTCCGGCAAGTCTTCGAGCGCCCGCTGTACCCGAGCGATCCCGCTCGCACAGCCACGACCTCGGTTGTCGACGGTCATCTCCGGCTCGACATCCGGCGCGGTGTCGGGGATCGTCGGTTCAGACATCGCTCGTCACCTCCGTGTGCGGTTCGTCGTCCGTCGGTTCGTTCTCTCCGGGGTCGCTCTCGCCGAGGCCGTCGAGTTCACACACGCCTTCTATCGGCGAACAGGCCCGCCACATGGGGCAGAGCTTGAACATAACGACCAGCAGACCGATACACCCCACCTTCGCGAGGACGGCCACGCCGACGCCGCTCCCGAGATAGGACGTGACGGCGGTTCCCAGACTGTCTACGGCCTGGAAGAGGCCAGTCACGAGCAGCGTCGGGACGATGAACCGAACCGCCCACCGAAACCGTTCGAGCTGTTGGCCCGCCGCCCGGACGACGCCGATCGTCGGCCGCTTCTGTCCGGTCGGAACGGCGACGAAGATGTTCCACACCGCGCCGCCGACCCACACCGCAAACGCCGTGAGGTGAAGTATCCGAACGCCCGCGGCGACCGGGTCGAGACCGCGCATCGCGACGTCTGCGGTGGCCGTAGCGAGACGCCCCCGTGTAACGTCCCGGCCCCCGAACAACCCCCCAGTCCGCCGTCCGGATCGAACGCGACCGCCGTCAGGCCACCAGCTTCTGTCGCAGCTCCCGTTCGTCGACGCGGAACTTGAACGCCGGCCGGTCGTCGACGAGCACGTAGGGGACGCGGTCGCCGTACTCCTCGCGCAGCGACGCCTCGTCGACGTCGACGACTTCGATGTCGACCGACCGAGCCACCGACTCGGCCACCGTCCGTATCGTCCGGAGCGCGTCGTCACAGAGGTGACACTCCTCCCGGGTGTACACTGTCACTGTCGTGTCCGCCATCGTCTCGGTGTTGGTCCAGCGGGGTGAAAATCGATGCGATGGCCCGGCCACTGGACGCGCGTCGCCGAGAGCCAGCGGACCGTCGCTCCCTCGCCCGGCAGTACAGTTATCTGCGACGCGTGATAACCGATCGGTCACGATCCGTTCGTCGCCGCTCAACTATGATCTCGTACTGCCACAGCAACGTCGGTCAGCAGCGTTCCGAAAACGAGGATGCGTCCCGCTGTGCGTCGCTCGACGACGGGCGGGAACTCGTCGTCGTCGCCGACGGCATGGGGGGCCACCCGAAGGGTGCCGAGGCGAGTGCAACGGCTGTCGAGCGACTGTTCGAAACGGTCACCTCGGAGACGCCCGAAGACGACGGGCCAGAGGCCGTGCTCGAACGCGGCTTCCGGGCCGCACACGACGCCGTGACCGATCTCGCGGCGGGCGAGCGCAAGACGCCGGGGACGACGCTCGTCGCCGCACTCGTCGCGGACGACACCGCGACGATCGCCAACGTCGGAGACAGCCGCGCCTACTACGTCGACGACGCACTCCGGCAGGTGACCACCGACCAATCGCAGGTCCAGGAACTCGTCGAGGCGGGCGAGATCACGCCCGAAGAGGCCACGAACCACCCGATGAGCCACGTGCTGTCCCAGGCGGTCGGGACCGCCGACGACCTCGACGTCGACCTGTACACGCAGTCGCTCTCGGAGGGGTGGCTCCTGCTCTGTACGGACGGGCTCACCGATCCCGTTCCGGAGGACACGATCGAGGCGACCTGTCTCGACGCCGCGTCGCTCGAATCCGCGGGGACGGCTCTGATCCGGGAAGCCAACGACCGAGGCGGACCGGACAACGTCACCGTCGGTCTCTGCCGGACCGAAACGGCGTAGGCCACACTGCGGTGTCCGTTTCGTCGCCGCCTCGGGGACAGCGTCCGTCGGCAGTTCGCCGCCCCGGAGTGGCCGATGCCGTACACTCACAGCGCCATCTCATACGGTGTATCGTCGTTGCGTACCGGCGATCGTCGCCACGGGGGTCGACGACACCGGTCTATCGTTCCACTCGCCAGTCTCAGTCGGCGACGAAACAGAGCCCGTCAGCGGCGGCGGGGTAGCCGGTCGTCCCGTAGCCGTCTTCGGCCAGCCGTTCGAAGGCGGCCCGCACGATGTGTGGGCCGAAGTCGTGTTCGTCGACGACCGCGTGGTGCTGGACGACTTCGGTCATCGGGTCGTCGACGTAGTCGTCGCGCAGGACCTCGATGCAGTCGGCGACGCGCTCGCTGTCCACCGCACGCGTGAACAGATCGACGTTCTCGGAGACGAGGCGGTCGTTTCGGTCGTAGATCAGCTCGTTGGACTGGATGTCGACCAGACAGACGCTCACCTGCTGGTCGAACCGGGACCGCGCGGCGTCCTCGTTCTGGACGAACGCTTCCACGTCGTCGGTCCAGCCGGTGGGTGAGGCGATGCCGATCAGGTGGGTCGTGTCGTTCGACTCGGCGCGGGCGACCGTCTCGTTGACGACATCGATGAGGTCGTCGATGCCCGCGGGCCGCGCGTCGAAGCCGTTCACGGCGAAGGCTTCGAGGTTGGCGGCGACGACGGCCTCGACGACCAGTTTCGTCTCCGAGAACGCGACGAACTTGTTCGTCCGCACGCGGTAGGTCGAGAACCGTCCGACCGGGTACCGATCGGCCGTGGTCTCGTCGTCCAGTACGTCTGCGACGATCGATCGGTGGTCCCCGGTGAAGTGTCGGCGTCGATCCTCCCAGAACCCCTCCGGGATCTCGAAGCGATCGCCACCGGGGAGCGTCAGGTGGGTCGCCTCCTCGACGGAGGTCTCGAACCGCGTGACGTAGTCCATCTCGTACAGCCGCGCCACTTGCGCGCGGATCGCCTTCCCGTCGGGCTCCTCGCGCTGACTCCGGACGGACTCGGCGATCTCTCCGACGCGCTCGTCCAGCTCGTCGACTCGGTCGACCCGCTGTTCGGCCGTCGCGACCCGTTCTTCGAGGTCGCCGAACTCCCGGTCCAGTCGATCCCCGGTCGTCTCCAGGCGCTCGCGTTCGTTCCGTAACCGCTGGATTTCGGCGCTGAGATCGCCTTTCCGCTCCGAGAGGCGGTCGAGTTCGTCTTCGAGCAGCGACGCGGCTTTCGACGCGGCCTCGTCCTGTAGCTCCTGGCGGGTCTCCTCGCGGGCCGCCTCCAGCTGCTCGATCTGTGCTTCGAGGTCGTCTTCCAGCGTCGAGATCGTGTCGAGTTTCTCCGAGATCTCTCGTCTGTCCGCGGAGCGTTGCTCCGAGAGGGTCGCGATCTGGTCTTTGATCTCGTCGAGCTCGCCTTCGACGGCGTCCGTGTCGACGCCGCCGGTCGCCATCTCCGACTGGAGTCGGCTCATCTCGGTCCGGAGGGATCGCTCTTGCTCCTGGAGGCTGTGGTGGACCGTCTCCGAGAGCGACTCCAGCTCGTCCCGTACCGTCGCTTCGATGGCCTCTCGCTCGGATTTCGCGTCCCGGGCCGCTTCCGCGGCACTGACGATACCCTCGATGGTGTTCGGGAGCCCGTGGTGTTTGATGTAGAGGAAGACGGCCTCGTCGGCCAGTTCGAAGAACTCCTCGAACTCCCGCTGGAAGTACGAGATCGTCGCGCCGCGGATCTCGTTTGACGACGTGTCCAGCAGCGACTCCCGGAGGTCGGCTTGCGCTTCGAGTTCCTCGGTGACGAACTGGTGGACCTTCCCGTCCTTGTTCTTGATGTTGGTCTCCAGGTTCTCCTCGTCGATCTGCTTGAACTTCCGGCGGAAGTCGTCGAACTGCCTGACGAACTCGCGTTCTCCCGCCTCGAACTGGTCGACGAACCCCTTCGACTCGGGCTCGCTCTCGCCTGCCTCCTCGATCGCCGTCGCCAGGAGCAGCTTCGCGGCCTCGAAGGAGGCCACCTCGTTCTCTTTGGTGGCCTCGGGGATCGACTCCCGGTGTTCGGGGTAGAAGTCCCACTCGTACACCTCTTTGTTCTGTTCGAGCTGGTTGTACAGGTCTCGTCGGCGCTGTGCCGAGTAGTTCGCTAGTTCGACCAGGTCCTTCTGCAAGACCTGGTGGGCCGGATACGTCAGCTCTTCGCGTTTGTCTTTGATCGTTCCCATTGTTAGGCAATCATGTACCCGATCTCCTCTTCGATGAATTCACGGAGAAACTCCGGTGCCTCTCCGAAACCGTCGATGACGACGTGGAGTCGGACGGTGTTCTGTTCTCGTTCTCGGATGTCGTACTGGATCTCGGCTCGTCCCTTCTTCGTGTAGACGGCCCAGAGACTCTCGCCGTCGGTCGTCGACCCCTGGTCGACGGCCTTTCGCTTTTTCATGATCGATTCCATCGCCCACTCGACGCGTTCGGCCTCGACGTCGTCGAACGTCTCGTCGATCGTCGCCTGGACCTGCGTCGCCTCGGTGTCGACGCGGTTCAGTTCGTACGCCGACAGCTCCTCTTCTGGCACCTTCGCCGCCAGCTGGTCGTACAGCTCGTCGATGTCGACGTCTCTCACGACGCGGGACATGCCGTCGAGGGACTCGATCGTCCCGTCCTCCCAGTTGTCGAGCAGGTACTCCGCGCGCTTTCGCTCGCGCTCGTCTTCGTAGTCGACGACGACGAGGTACGCACCGTCCTCGCTCATCTCGGTGCTGCCCTCCACTGGTCTGGGTGCTCCGTCGCGACGCCGACCGGCGTCGACCGACTCGCACACCCCTTCGTCGCGTCTCTCATCTCTCTGGCACAACGTTCCACCTCCAACTATAAACAATTTCTCCATATTGGACACAACTGTCCGTCGGAACCGATGGTCCGGACGCGACGCTTCGGTCTCCGTCGCGCTCACCCCTGTTTCGCGGTGGCGCTCGGAGGGCGTCGCGTCACTCGCCCAGGTCGATCACGTCGTCCAGCGTCCACTCGTCGTCGGCCCCTTCGAAATCGAGCGTCGGTTCGCCGTCGGCCTGTTCGAGCGGTTCGGGATCGAACGACGGACCGTCGTCCCCGTCGAACGGCCCCGGCATCGGCTCCGGGTCGAGCGACCAGTCGGGGAGGTACCGATCGTCGATCTCCAGTGCGTCTGCGACGGCGGCGAGATACTCGTCGGCCCGGCGCAACTCGACGCCGCAGTTCGCCTGTGCCCGGCTCACTCGTTGCTGTACGGCCTGGGGCGCTTCGCCCTCGACCGCACGGAGCGCGCGGACGACCTGTGTCGCGGTGAGTCGCCGCCCGTGCCTGTCGCGCCTTTCCGCTCGCTGCTCGTAGTTCTGCGTGAGCCGTGTGGCTCTCTCCTCGTGTCGTTCCCGCTCGTGGCCGTCGGCGTCGGCACCCGCCCGAAGCGTCTCCTCGAATCGCTCCTCTATAGTAACAATTGAAACGATTTACACACCGATCGCACTGCTATCGTGCGATCGGGTGTGCATTGATTTTCAATGGCTACTATAGCTCGGCCATCTCCTCACCGACGAGTTCGTACTCGACCGCCTGCTCGCGTTCGAACAGTTCGAGGCGCTTTGCCTCCAAATCGGCGTCCAACAGCCGCTCGTCACGCGCGCCGAACTCGCTCTCGATCCACTCGCCGAGTTCCTGCCGGAACATGGCACTCGGTTGCAGTGACTCCCATGTGAACTACCCCACCCTACTCGCCAGCTACCGCTGGCTCCTTGAGGGTGGGGCTTCCTGCTTCTAAGACGCGCTTTGCAGATACAAGTGTATCTACAGTGAGCGCAGTCTCCACAGGCGTTCCTTCGGAGTGTCCCACTCCTAGCTGGCTCAGACCGCGAGAGAGGATATTGATCGCCGCGTTCGAGTCTCTATCTGTCTAATACTGGCGGCTGTCCTCTCGTTCGTGTATTCCCCACCACGGGGCAGCGAAGTCGCTTTCCACGGCTGCTACGGCGTGTCGTCGACGAGATCGTCCAGCGCGTCGGCGAGGTAGACCGCCCGACTGTACCGCTCCGAGGGGGCCGGTGCGAGCGCGGTCTGTACGACCTCGTCGACCGACGACGGCAGTTCTGGGCGCAGCTCCGACGGCGGCGTCGGCAGCGACCGCTCGGCGACCGACTCGCCCTCGGCTCCCGTCGCCGTCGGCACCCGTCCGGTCAGCAGTTCGTAGAGCACCGCGCCGAGCTGATAGATGTCCGTCCGGTGGTCGAGTTCCCGGTCGGACTCGAACTGCTCGGGGGCAGCGTAGCGCGGATCGAGCGCTGCCGGATCGCTGCCGCCGCGCTGAGTCTTCGCGACGCCCCAGTCGCCGATCTTGGGGAGGTCCCACGCTGCCTCCGGCGTCGGGGCGAAGAGGACGTTTTCGGCCCGGAGATCGAAGTGCCGGACCCCGAGGTGGTGTACGTCGGCGAGGGTCTCGGCCAGCACGCTCGCGATCCACAGCCCCTCGTCGATCGCGAGCCCGTCGTCGGCGTCGCGGAGGCGCTGGCGCAGGTCGCCGCCGGTCAGACGCTCCATCGCGATCCAGGGTCGGGGAACCTTCCCCCAGTCGACGACGCTCACGACGTGGCGGTGGTCGTCACACTGGGCCCACAGCTTCCCCGCTTCGACGAACCGGTCGATCGTCGCTCCGGTCAGCGTCCCCTCGTCGGACAGGCGCTTGACCGCGAGCGCCGCGTCCGGTTCGGACTCGACTGTCGCAGCCCTGACCTCAGCGAATCCGCCGTCGCCGATGCGCTCGCCGATCGTCAGCTCGCTGTAGGTGACCGACTCGGGCAGCGACGGCTCGACCGGCTCGGGCACCCTCTCGGCGGGTCTGGCGACCGTCGTCGGGGTGTCGGGCTCGTCGTTCGCTGCGGTGTCTGGGTCCTGTGGTTCGGCTGTCTGCTGTGAGACTGCCTCGTCGATCCCGACCGCCAGGTGACACTCGCCCTCGTAGATTTCGGTCGAGTAGACCCCGACGACCGCCCGGCCCCCTTCCCCTTCCAGGCTGTGGACGAGCACCGGCTCGGACTCGACCGTCGTCGTCTCGAAATCCCTCGAGAACTGTCCTGTCGTCGTCACGAACTGCGGCGGCTCGTCGTCCGTCATCGCGTGCTCCGATGGAAACCGGCGGTTCCGACGAGGCCTGTTCCGAACGACGTTGCGAGCATTCTGTCGTCGCCACTGTTTCCGGGCCAGCGTCTCAACTCTTCCGCTTCGTGGAGAGTTCTGGTTTTAACATCGTCCACTGGTTACCCACACCATGGTCGCTAACTTCGAAAATATCGAGGCCCGGAGGTTCGTCGGGGTCGCCGTCCTCACTGTGGATGGGGTGATCGATGTCACCGAGGAGTGAGCCGTTCGGCGACCGTCGAACGGCGTCGGGCGAGCAGAGGTGTGACTCGTGAGCGACACCGACGAGGACGAAGTCCAACTCGACGAGGCCCGGGCGTTCCTCGCGACGCTGCCCGACGACCCGGCCGCCTACACCGAGGCCGACCGGTGGCGCATCGAGGAGTTGCTGCTGTCTGACAACCACGGCGTCGTCCACGTCACGGCGCAACTGGTCAGAGAGGCGACGGCACGGGACGCAGAGGCGATGGCACCGCTGGTACAACCGCTGATCGACGCGGTCGTCCACACCGACGGGCTCCGCCGTCCGGAACTGGTGGCCGCGATCGCGGAGTTCGATCGCACACGAGTCGCGGCGGCCGATCCCCAGTTCGACCGGACTCCGGTCGCGCGGGCCGACCCCGTCGGCCAGTACCACCGAACGCTGGCCGACACCGAAAACGAGGAGCTCGTCCGCTCGAAACGGGCGGCAGCACTCGCGGCGATCTACGACCTCTTTCCCCAGGAAGTCCGGGACACGGTCCCGACGCTGCTCGACTGTCTGGAACCGGCCGAGGACGATGTCGGCCTGCTCTGTGAGGCCGCCGGGAAGGCCCTGGGGACGATCGCGGGCAAAGACGATCAGGTGCGCGCACGGGTCATAGAACGGTTCGAGCGCGAACTCGACCGCGGGTCGCTCCCGAACAAAGGCGTGGTGTACGGCGTGGGGAACCTCGTGACTTGCCGCTCGGACGCGGGGTTGACGCTCGTCGAGCCGCTGGTCGAGGCGACGAACCGGGCCGGCGTCGACAGTGCCGCCCACGAGGCGGAGCGCTGGCACGTCGTCAGCGCGCTCGAGACGATCGCAGAGGAGCGCCCGGCTCTTCTCGATCACCACACAGACCGGCTCACGCTGCTCCTGACCGACGACGAGACGATGGTCCGGAAGCAGGCGATCGGCCTGTTCGAGACGCTCGGCGAGACGGAGCCGGCCGTCCTCGACCGCGTCGCCGACGACCTCGTTGCCGCCGCCGACGATCCCGACCCGAAGATACGACGCGCGGTCGTGAGCGCTCTCGCGCCGCTGGAGTCGCGACTGGCCGAGGCGGCCGAACCTGCGGCCCGCGCGCACCTCGCGGCTCTGGAGTCGGCGGCGGATTTCCGGAAGAGCACGGTGCTGGGCGAGCTGGGCCGGCTGGCCGAGCACTGTCCGGACCTGGTCGTCGGCGGGCTGGTCGAGATCGTCGCCCACCTCGATCACCAGTCGTGGGGCGTCAGGTCGAGTGCAGCGTCCGCGCTCGGCAGGCTGGGTAGCGAACGGCCCGACGCCGTTCGCCCGCTGGTCGAGCGGGACGCGTCGGGACTGATCGCTTCGACCGGGTCGACGCCCCTCCTCGGTCTCCTCGACGACGAGCAGGACTCGGTCCGTGCGGACGCTGTCCACGCCCTCGGACGGATCGGCGCGGCCGATCGGGAACTGGCCGACGTCGTGTTTCCAGCCGTTCTCGGGGCCGTCGACGACGGTGACTCACACGTCGAGCAACGGGCGCTCCGGGCTTTCGGACGGATCGGCGCGGCCCATCCCGACGCGGTGACCGACGATCACGTCTCGACGCTCGTCACCAGCGTGGGGCACGTCAGCGAGACGGTCAGAGCGGCGGCGGCCGAGGCGATCGGCGCGCTCGCGGCGAGCGGTCTGGATCTGCGTGTCGCTCGCGATCCGCTCGTCGACCTGCTCGACGACTACTATCCCCGTCCCCGCGTCGAAGCCTGCGAGTCGCTCGCGGCACTCGGCGCGGAGCCGGCGGCTGCACGGATCGCGCCACTCCGCACACACTACGACGACGACGTTCGGGAGGCCGCCCAGGCGGCACTCGCGGCGCTCGACTACGACCCCGACGGTTCGCCCGAGTCGGACTCGAAGTCGTCGGCTGACGCGGGCTCCGGTTCGGAGCGCCCGGCGGGAGCACGGTCCGAGGCGACCGGTCGCCGGGTCCGCGACGACCGGTCTGAGACCACCAGCGAGGCCGCTTCGACGGCGATACCGACCGGCCAGCCGACACAGGCCCCGTCGCTGTCGCTGGACTACGGCGACGTGGAGACCGGTCGAGTCGTCGGCCGTGGCGGCAACGCAGTCGTCCGGGAGGGGACCGTCGAGATCGACGGGGAGTCGCGGACGGTCGCCGTCAAAGAGCCCGTCACCGAGGGGACACAGACGGCAGACGACATCGCCGCCTTCGAGCGCGAGGCGCGACAGTGGGACCGACTCTCGGACCGTGCTCACGTCGTCGGCGTCGTCGACTGGGACGTCGACCCCCTCCCCTGGATCGCCCTGGAGTACATGGACGGGGGCTCGCTGGCGGCCAGAGTCGGCGAGTGTGACTACCGCCAGACGCTGTGGATCTGCGAGCGCGTCGCGAACGCGGTCCGACACGACCAGACCGGGATGGCACACCTCGATCTCAAACCCGCGAACATCCTCTTCGAGTCGACGCCCGACGGCGTCTGGGACGTGCCGAAGGTCGCCGACTGGGGAATCGCCCGACTGCTGAACGAGCACGGTGCGACTGCCGGCGGGATGACCGCGACGTACGCGGCACCGGAACAGTTCGACCCCGACACCTACGGGACGCCCGACAGCAGGACGGACATCTACCAGCTCGGGGTCGTCCTCTACGAGCTGCTCGTGGGCGAGCCGCCCTTTACCGGCTCCGACGTGGACGTGATGCAGAGCGTTCTGTCCGACGAGCCCGCACTGCCGGGCGAGCGAGTCGACGGTCTCCCGGACGGGATCGACGACACCGTCGAGACGGCCCTCGCGACGGACCCCGAGCGCCGCTTCGAGACGATCGAACGGATGCAGTCGCGGCTGGGAGCCCACCTCGACGAGCTGTAGCTTAGCGCTGTGCCCGGAGCTGGGACTGGAGGCGCTCGACGGTGCTGAACCGCTCCGCTGGCTGCTTTTCCAGCGCCTTCATCACGGCGTCGCTGACGGCCTGCGGGACGCGATCGTCGACCGCCGCCGGTGGCTCGGGCTCCTCGGTGAGGATCGCGTTCATCAGCGCGACGCCGTTGCCCTCGAAGGGCGGCCGGCCGGTCAGCACCTCGTACATGAGGACGCCGAGCTGGTAGATGTCCGTCTTGCTGCTGGGGTCGCCGAACTCGTCGGCGTCGAACTGCTCGGGGGCGGCGTAGGTCGGCGACATGCCCTCGACGGTCGGTTGGTGTTCCTTGAGCGTGCGTGCCAGCCCCCAGTCGGCGACCTTCGGTACGTCCCAGCTCCCCTCTCCGGTCCGGCGAAACAGGACGTTCTCGGGCTTGAGATCCAGGTGGAGGACGCCGGTCTGGTCGTGGCGGACTCCCTGCGCGATCCGTTCGCACGTCCAGACGGCCTGCTCGATGGAAAACTCCGAGAGCCGCTCGCGCAGCGTGCCGCCGTCCATGTACTCTATCGCGATCCAGGGCTTGGGCCGCGTCCCGCTGTCGACGACGCCGACGACGTGGTCTCGGGGCGACAGCAGCGACCACGTCTCCGCCTCCTGCTCGAAGCTCTCTACCACCGACGACGTGATCGTTCCCTCGAAGTTCGGTACCTTCAGCGCGACCGTCGTCGTCTCTCCGTTGACGCGGTACTGTGCCTCGTGGACGACGCCGCTGCCCCCGTGTCCGAGCTGCCCCTCGATCTCGAAGTCGGCGTACGCAAGCTCTTCTCGGGCCGGACTCTGAACGCTCGCCACGTCGGGCACCATCGAGGCCGTATCGACGTTCGTTGCGGTCGACGACTGCGTGTCGGCCGACGCCTCGGCGGCTGCCGTCGATTCGGTCTCCCCGGTGTTCTCGGCCGCCGATTCCGTCTCGGTCGCCGATTCCGTCTCGGCCGTCGACGCGGATTCGCTGCTCGCTTCGCCCGGCGACGAGTCGGCCGCCTGCCGTCCTTCCGTCTGTGCTGTTGCCCGGTCTGCTGTCCCTTTCGTCTGTCTCTCTCCTTCGAGGGCATCCGCTCCCGTCGCCTCGATCGACTGCCCCTCGTCCGAGCCGAAGGCGGCTGCACACGCCCGGAGTCCGGACTGAAGCTCCTCGACTCCGGCGTTCGCCGCTTCGATCGTCCCGACAACGTCACCGGTCGTCACCGCGCCCTCTGCGGTCGGCTCGATGAGGTTCTCCTCTTCCAGCACTCGCAGCGAGTATCGGAGCTCGTTGTGGGGGTGGTCCAGCACGTCGGCGAGATCGGTGATGCCCGCGGGCTCCCGTTCGAAGACGGTTCGGAGCACGGTCAGATTCCGCCCGGTGAGCTCGGCCTCGCTCTCGACCGTCTCGAACATCTCCGTGAGCGTCGGCGTCTCCTCCTCCTCGGAATCCGTCATTATCACAGCATCCGCGTGCCAAAAGTAATAGCTTGTCCCGCGTGTCTGGTGCCCGTTCGGGGTTTCGACGCGCCTCTTTCGACGGTGGTCCGTCGCGTTTCCGAGCTCAATTGTCTCCACTTTGGAGACTCAATATTACATCTCTAAAAGCCAAATCTTTATGTGTCTGGTGCCCGTCGGACGATGTACTGGGAGCGATCCAACATGGCACTATCACTGTGGACGCTGGCGCTGGCACTGCTCGTCAACCTCGTACTCGGTGCGGTCCTCGTACTGGGCGTGTTCACGCTGATGGAGCAGCGCATCCTGCTGGGGGCCATCGCGGGGCTGGTCATCGGCGGCATCGTCGTCTACGCAGAGGCGACCGTCGGCGCACAGCTGTTCTCGCTGACGTTCGAAGAGAAGCGACTGATCGTCGTCCTGGCGGGCATCGGCGCGGCGCTGGGAATCTCGGGGACGATGCTGACCATCGAACCGGAGATCAACTGATACGGAAACTTGTAGTTGCGTACCGGTGAGCGTCTATCCCGTAGCGACACTCACCGGTAAATGCCTACAACCGTCCGTATGACGCCGTCGGCCGTCACTGCCTCACGAAAACGTTCAACACCCGTTCCGACGTACTCTCTGAGAGATGGGGCTTCGCTGAGAGCATGATTGTCGATGCACTGCAACGGGCGTCTCGTCTCCGATCCAAAGCCGACTCCGAGCGCCACACCGTCGCTACAGACGAGATCGAGGAACTCACTGCACTGCTGGAGTATCGCCGACCGACGGCTCCAGCGTCGCCCGCGGAATCGGCCGAGGCTCCTCTGGACGACGGGGACGTTCGCGCCGGGGCGGCTCTGGCACTTGCGGCCGTCGCTCGGGACCGACCGGACGCCGTCGTTCCTGCCGTGGATGGTCTCAGACAGTGTCTCACCGACACCCATCCGGGTTTGCGTGGGAACGCCGCTCTCGCACTCGCTGCGGTCGCCGAGGCACGTCCCGAGGAGATCCGACCGGCGGTTCCCGGCCTCCGGACGCTCCTTTCCGAGGCGCGTACCGAGACACGCGCCACCGTGACGCCAGCGGAGTATCCCGAATCGATCCGGCCGCTGGTCGCGGAGCTCCGGTCGCTGCGAAACGACGAGCGTGACACGGCGCGTGCCGCCGGTGCCATCGCGCTCAAAAACGTCGCGAGAGCCGCTCCCGGATCGGTCGTCACCGCCGTCGACGCTCTTCTGACACTCCTCGACGAGGAGAAAGCCGCGACGCGCACCGCGGCCGTCGAGGCGCTGAAAAACGTCGCCAGCGAACGACCGGCTGCGATCGAACCGGCCGTCGACGACCTGCAGACCTCACTCGACGACGACGACCGGCGCGTACGCGAAGCGGCCGAACGGACGCTTGCGATGCTCGACGGTGCGTCCACAGAGAGCGCCGCCGTCGAAGACGCCGGTCGGACCGAGCCGAACCGACAGCACCAACGAACCACGACTATGGACTCTGCTCACCAACCGGATCTCGACGAGGGAGAAGAGACGCCGTCGATGTCGCTCGACCCGTCCGCACTGCGCCACGACGACGTCATCGGCCGCACCGCGACGACGGTCGTGCATCGGGTCCGTCACCCCGGCGAGGACGGGCCGGACGGCATCGCCGTGAAACACCCCGCTCGACACGGGACGCTGACCGAGGAGACCATCGACGGGTTCGATCACGAGGCCCGGCAGTGGGCCGGCCTCGACGACCACCCGAACGTCGTCTCGGTGATCGACTGGGGGTACGACCCGCTCCCCTGGCTCCGCGGCGATGCGTCGGTACCCTGGATCGCCACGGAGGTCGTCGACGGACCGGACCTTCGCGCCGTCGCCGAGGACGCGACGGTCGAGCAGTCGCTCTGGACCGCACAGCGACTCGTCGACGCGGTCTGGCACGCCCACCACCGCGGCGTCGTCCACCTCGACCTGAAGCCGTCGAACGTCCTGTTTGCCCCCGGCGAGCGGTGGCCGATTCCGAAGGTCGCCGACTGGGAGCTCTCCCGCTCGCTGCTGGGCCAGGGGGCCGCCGTCGGCATCTCGACGCCCGGCTACTGTGCGCCCGAACAGGACGGCCAGGGCACGACGGACCAGCGGACCGACCAGTTCCAGCTCGCGATCGTCCTCTACGAGCTGTTCACCGGGACGCATCCGTTCGTCGACGACCTCGCCGCCACCCCACAGCGAGAGCGCATCGAGCGCGTCCTCGACGCCGATCACAGGTCGCCCAGCGAGCGCCGTCCGGAGTTGCCGGCCGCTCTCGACGACGTGTTCGAGCGCGCACTGGCGCGGGACCCGGCCGATCGGTACGAGGCGACGATCGACCTCCGTCGCGCCCTGGAGCGGATCGCCGAGGAGTGGGAGTCGACGCCGGACGACCCGCAGAGCGCGACCGAGCCCGCGACGGCAGACCGCGACCCCACCCCGACGACCGACCACTCCGCGCCGGAACCGACGAGTACGGACCGCTCGCGGCCGACGGCCGACGACCGCGACTGGCCGACCCTCCACGGGAGCGCGTCGCGCTCCGGCCCTCGACAGCGTGCGGTCGGCCCCTCGCCACCCGTCACCGAACGCTGGACGTTCCAGGCGGGCGATTCGATCAGGGGCGGCCCGACCGTCGTCGACGACACGCTGTACGTCGGGAGCGACGATGCGGCCGTCTACGCACTGGCGACGGAGTCCGGTGCGACGCGGTGGACCTACGAGACCGACGATCCGGTCCAGTCGCCGGCGACCGTCGTCGACGGGACGGTGTACGTCGGCAGCCACGACAAGCGCGTGTACGCGCTGGACGCCGAGACCGGAGCCGAGCGGTGGGTGGCCGAAACGGACGGGATGGTCGACGCTGCGCCCGCGGTGGTCGACGGGACGGTGTACGTCGGCAGCTACGACAAGCACGTGTACGCGCTGGACGCCGCGACCGGGGCCGAGCGGTGGGTCGTCGAGACCGACGGCAAGACCGGCGCGGTCCCCACCGTCGTCGACGGGACGGTGTACGCCTCCTGTGGAACCGGCGTCCTCGCCGCGCTGGACGCCGACTCCGGCGAGCGCCTGTGGCGCTACCCCACCGGTGGACCGGCGATGTCGACGCCAGCGGTCTCTGACGGCGTCCTCTACGCGGGCACCAACGACGGGCGCGTCGTGGCACTCGACGCCGACACGGGCACCGAGCGCTGGACGTTCGACGCCGGTGGGAACGGCCGGTCGGCACCGGCGATCTGCGGTGACACCGTGTACGCGGGCAGCATCGACGGCTACGTTCTCGCGATCGACGCGGACAGCGGCACCGAACGCTGGCGCTACGACACGGCGGGACAGATCAACGGTGCGCCGGTCGCCGCCGACGACACGCTCCTGGTCGGGAGCTGGGACGAGTGTCTGTACGCGCTGGACGCCGCGACCGGCGACGAGCGGTGGCACTACCGGACCGGCAGTCTCATCGACGGATCGCCGGCAGTGGCAGACGGGACGGCGTACGTCGCCACGCACGACGGCGTCGTGTCCGCGCTCGGCGAGGAGTGAACCACGGTCGCTGTCGTCGCCAAGCTTGATGTAGCTCTCTGGCCAACACCTGGCCAATGACTGATCCTCGGATTCCCGACCGCTCGGCGGTCGCGAGTCCGCCGCGTCGGGACCTCGATTACCGGACGGTCGACGCCGCGAAGTCCCCGCTCGACGCCGGTGGACAGGCGCTCGTCTACGAGGCGGCCGTCCCGGACGACGAGCCGCCGGATCGGATCGCTCTCAAGGAGCCCGCAGACCCCGGAACGCTGACCGGTGACGTGGTCGAGACGTTCCTGGAAGAGGCCCGTACCTGGGAGCTGGTCGACCGCCGCGAGCGCGAGAAGCACCGGTGGGCGGACTCCGAGCACGTCGTCGGCGTGATCGACACCGGCGAGCGCCTGCCCTGGATCGCGATGGAGTACATGGACGGCGGCGACCTCGCCGAGCGCCTCGACGGCACCGACGGGCTGGCACTGGACGAGGCCCTGTGGGTCGGCGAGTGTGTCTGTCGCGGGATCGAACTCGCCCACAACTACGGGGTCGTCCACCTCGACGTCAAACCGTCGAACGTGCTGTTTCGAACCACGCCGGGCGACGCCTGGGACGTGCCGAAGATCGCCGACTGGGGGCTCGCGCGCTCGCTCTCGGAACGCACGCGAACGATGGAGGGGCTCTCGGTCACCTACGCCGCACCCGAACAGTTCGAACCCGACGAGTTCGGCGATCCGGACATGCTGACCGACGTGTACCAGGTCGGAGCACTGGTCTACGCGCTGCTCACCGGTCGCCCGCCCTACGTCGGCAACCGGATGAGCGTCATGCACGATGTCGTGTACGGTGATCCGCCAGCACCGCCGAGCGCGCACCGCGACGACGCGTCTCCGGCACTCGACGCCGTCGTCTCGACCGCCCTCGAAACGAGCAAGCGCGACCGCTACGACGCCGTTCAGATCTTCAGGCAGGCACTCAGGGCGGCCCGGACGGATCGCGCGCTCCCGCCGATCGTCGCCGACCGCCTCTCGGCAGACGACCGCTCGCCCCGTGTCGACGCGGCCGAGAGCGCCTCCACGGACACTGGTTCGACCGACGCTGCCTCCAGCGACGGCGACTCGACAGACGCCGACACCGGCGACCCCGACGAGGACCTGACGTTCAGGGAGCGCGTCGAGCAGATCAGGGCGGAGCGATCCGAGGACGACGGGTCTCCGGCAGACGACGACACGACGAACACCTCTGTGGCGGACGAGTCTGAGGAGCTGACCTTCAGAGAACGCGTCGAGCAGATCAGGGCGGAGCGGTCCGAGGACGGCGAATCTCCGACGGACGACGATTCGGGGGACAGCGCCGAAGCGGACGAGAGCGAGCTGGAAGACCTGACCTTCAGGGAACGCGTCGAGCAGATCAGGGAGGAACGCTCCGAGGACGGCGAGTCTACTTCGGACGGTAGTTCGAACGACAGCGCCGAGACAGACGGGGACACGTCCGGGGACGACGCTGGGGGGAGTGGCGCTGCGCGGACCGACGGCTGGTTCGATCCGGCTGCGTTCCCCGAGGGCAGCGAGCGGGATCTCGCGGCGGCAATCGCCGGGATCGAGTCCGGTACCGCCGAGCTGTCACTCGCCGACGCGATCGCCAGGTGCGACGATCGATCCCTCGCGGCGGCGCTGGCCGCGATGGACGCCCCCGATCACTGATCTCGCTCGGCGAGAACCGCCTCGATCCGCAGCATTCGGGCCTCGTCTCGCTCGACGCTGACGATCAGAGACGTGGCGACCAGTGCGTCGACCACGTATCGGAGGACGTAGTTCTTCGTCTGGGTCTCCTCGGTCTCCCGCATCGATTCGATCGTTCCCCGATCGGAGAAGCCGCGTACGAACGGCTCGCTGTCGGTCTCGTATCGGGATCGGAGGTCGACGGCCCCGTCGATCGGGTCGATCCCTTTCTCGCTGGCGTGGAATCTGACGAGGTCGAACAGCGCGTCGGAGGCGGCCTCGACGACGAGTTGCTGGCGGCCCGCGACGCTGTGTGCGAAGTCGGCCACCCGCTGGCTGAGCGCCATCGCCGTGGCACCGTTGCCCGGCACCCGGCCGTCGTCGTCGAACTGCTCCGCGATGTCTGCGAGCTGGTCGACGATCTCGCCTTCCACCACGTCGAGCCCGTCGGTGATCTCCTGGCGCGTCACGCCGTAAGCCCAGAGCTCGGCGCAGTTGTGCAGGAGTCGCTGGGTCAGGACTCTCGTCTCGCGCGTGTCGAGGAACGCCGCCACCAGGTCGGGATACTCGTCGGAGAGTGCCTCTGGCTGCTGGTCCGCGATCGCCAGTATCGTCCGCTGAACGTCGTCTCTGACCATCATCTCGTCGCGGCTGTAGCCCGCAGCTTCCAGGAGCTTTCGCAGCCGCGGCAGGTACGTGGCGACGACCGCCGGGTCGGACCGGGCCCGCGTCTTGAACTGGTCGGCCTCCGCCCGTAACTCCGATGTCGACTTGTCGAAACGGCGCTCCATCTCCGAGTCGAGTCCTGCCATGTGGCCACGACGGCACGCCAGCGTCAAAACTGTTGAGTCTGCCCGCCTCCGCGGGGTCGCGAATATCTCGAAACAGCGATAGCCGACAGTATAAGCGCCAGTGGGTCGAACGGGACACTCGATGCCCAGTGCAGCGGACCCTCACGACCTACAGCGCTTCGTCGAGGCACAGGAATCGGTCATCGGGACGGTCAAGCGGGAACTTCCTTATTCAGCGAGGGAGTCCCGCCGTTCACGGCGGGCGGGAATCGCGTAAGCTCTAGTGACTATCCACCGTTCAATTCCCGGCCTACTCCCAATTATTTATATATAGTTAGTCCCACATGTGATGTGTAGATGGAGATTCAGCGTACTGCTGTCGTCAAACTTTCCGTCCCCGACCAGCGGCGCGACGACCTGAAACGAACGATGAACACGTTTCGGGACGCTGCACAGCGGTTTGCCGACCGGGGATGGGAAAGAGATGACAATGGGTACGTGATAACGTCGCGCTCTCGACTACAACCGCTCGTCTACGACGACATACGGGACGACACCGGCCTTCACTCAGACTTGACCGTGGCCGCCGTCAACCATGCTGCCGACGCGCTTACCGGCTGTGTAGACAAAATGAAAGCTGGCGAACGAACCTCAAAACCTGTGTTCACGTCGAACACGACCGTCTACAACACCAGTGCAATCAGTTACTTCGACGGATACTGTTCGCTGGCCGCTTACGGAAGTGGGCGTGTTCATGCTGCATACGTCTACCCAGACGACTCGCTCCAGGCCGAATACATGGAGAGTAGCGAGTGGACCAAACAAGGCGCGAAACTCCGATACGACCATCAGACCGATACCTACTACTTGCACGTTTCCGTCAAACAGGAACGCGAAGATTCGTTGGAAGAGGCCGAGAGCCGAACAGTTCTCGGCGTAGACCGGAACGTCGACGGGTATCTTGCTGTCACCAGTACAGGAGCATTCATCGGCAACGCTGACCTACTGAACCACAAGCGCCGCGAGTATGAACGTCGTCGCGCCCGACTACAACAACAGGGGACGCGAAGCGCACACCTCACGATTCAGTCAATCGGTGACACCTTCGCTAACTGGTCCGAGGACTTTCTACACCAAACGTCGAAACGACTGGTGAAAGAAGCCATGTCACGGGGCTGTTCGGTAATCGTGTTCGAGGACTTGGAACAGATACGAGAACGTATCTCGAACGCCTCGAAATTCCAGCAGTGGGCGTTCCGCGAGTTGAAGCGCCAGACGACATACAAAGCCCGTGCCGAAGGAATCGCTGTCGAATCAGTCCATCCGGCCTACACCAGCCAGCGGTGTAGTCACGCCGACTGTGGCTTCACTCACGAGGACAACCGCGACAGCGACCAGTTCACCTGCCAGAAGTGCGGCAAAGAGCTACACGCCGACTACAACGCGGCACGCAACGTTGCACACAGATTCATCCAGAATCGGCTCAAGTCTGGTTCTGGAGGGGCGACCCATCACCTCGCCCTGAAGTCGGGGACAATGAACGGGAACGGCGACTACTCGCCTTCCACAGTATAGTGGACAGACCGGGAGTCCACCGACAAACCTCGCCGTGAACGGCGAGGTAGGTGATTGGATGTGGTTCGTGTTCCCCCAGGTCGCCGGGCTCGGCCGGAGTGAGATGGCGCAGCGATTCGCCATCGCCTCGCGAGCGGAAGCCGACGCCTACCTGCGCCATCCCACTCTCGGACCGCGATTGCGTGAGTGTACGGCGATCGTCAACGCCCTCGACGGGCGCTCAGCGAACGACATCTTCGGCTCGCCGGACGATCTGAAGTTCCGGTCGTCCATGACGCTGTTCGAGACGGTCGCCGACGATCCGACGCCGTTCGCCACGGCACTGGAGCGGTACTACGACGGCGACCGCGATCAAAAGACGCTCGATCTGCTGGACGACAGCTGAACGCTGCCTGTGGTGGCAATCTCCGCTCGGAACTGCACGCTGCTCCTTCCTTCGAAGGTAGAACCGGGCACCGACCAGAACGGTGTGACGGCGCTATGTGGACGTTTTATGCGCACACGGTCGCATACCTTCGGCAATGTTCGATTCGGTTGCGAGAGCTGTCGAGACCCTGACGGCCGAGTACGCGGCCCACTCTGCCGTCGAGCCCGCCTTCGACCTCGCGGAGTTTTTCGAACCCGCGCTCGACGACACCGAGCCACGCGAGACCGTCGGACAGCACCGCAAACGACGCTTTCGCTCGACGATCGAACGCGGACAGACGTTGTCCGAGCAGGAGGCCGTCTCACTGCCCACCGAGGCGATCAGCGAACGACTCGTCGACGTGGCCAACGACCAGTCGATCGAAGCGCGCCGCCGCGCCGCGCTTCTCGACTACTGTGACGCCCTCTTCGCGTTCGGCGCGCTGGCGTTCGAACTCCAGGAGCGCTATCCCAGTGCGCCGGTCGAGACGGCCGTCGATCGACTCCGCGATGCCGGGGACGCCGCCGTCGCGGACGATCTGAGCGACGGTCTCTCGTCGATCCGGTCGGCCGCCCAGGAGCTGTACCGCACCGCCGTGGTCGTCCGTCGCGCCGATCAGCTGTTCGCCGCGCTGTCGGCCGTCGGCGAACCACAGCTCGGACGCGCCGAGGCCACCCTCGGCGGGACACTGGACGAGGCCATCGCCGAGCGCGACACGGACCGCATCGACACCGTCGCCGAGCGGCTGAACGCCGCCACCGACGGCGAGTGGACCACCGACGATCTGCTGTCCTGTTCACACCGCGAGTTCGAGGTCCTGATCGCGGACCTCTGGCGAGAGGGCGGGTTCGACGCCCGGACCACGAAGTACGTCCAGGACTACAACATCGACGTCATCGCCCAGGCCGATGGCACGCGCGAACTGATCCAGGCCAAACAGTACGAGCCGGGCAACACGGTCGGGGTGCGAACGGTCCAGCGGACCGCCGGACTGCTCGTCGAGTTCGACGCCGACTCCGTCGCCGTCGTCACCAGTTCGAGCTTCACCGAGAACGCCAGAGAGAGCGTCGAGCGGATGAGCGAACAGGTCCGCCTCGTCGACGGTGAGCGGCTCTGTGAGCTGCTGACCCGCTCCCAGCTCGTCCCGTCGCTGTAGGGCAGCTACTCGAAGCTCCTCCCTGCTGTCAGCCTCTCCGGGTTCGAGGGCGACGCCGTTTCAGCGGTGCTGGAGACCCGTTGCTCCAGGGATATCCTCACCGGGAACCAGTTTCTATTAATAGATCAGTCGGGCTCGTGAACGAGAGTTACCCGCTGAAACCAGTAATTGAATACGTCCATCGGTAGTAGTCGGGTGTGATGACTGAGGGATCAGACCCGATCAACTATCTCTCTACAGACGATATCCTTGCCATCCACGAACTGATCGTCGAGTCGAACGAGGACACGGAGAGTGGTGTCTCTTCGCCCGGCGATGTCGAGTACGCTACCGAAGATATTCGCGAGGGCCACTTCGGTCGCGTTCCCGAATCAGTCGACGAGAAGGCGTTCCAGTTGCTCCGATTGATAGTCGCCAATCATCCGTTCGTCGACGGAAACAAGCGAACAGCACTCATGTCGACCCGTATCTTCTATGCGTTGAACGGACTGGAATTCGCGTACGATCGGCGCATCAAAGACATTCTGAAACGGGTAGCGACAGACGAAACGAGTGTCGAGAAAGAGGTGGTTCTGTCGTATCTCGACGACCACACTGAGCCACTTGAGCCAGAGTACAGAACCACGATCGAACTGTGGCTGTCACGAATTGCCGACGCTGACAGGATTCCAGAAAATATCGTCTCCGATCCGCCTGAGGGTGAGAACCACAGTAAACCGAACGATTATGACGCCGAATCGCGTAGTGAAGAATAAGGATGGGTACGGAACGTGACCACCCCGAGGTGCCAGAGAACATGTCGGCCGAAGAGGCCAGACGGTATCTGATTCGGTTTCTCGGGAAACAGGATCTCGACGAACACGAAGATATCTACGACGAACTCGCGTACGAGTGAGCGCTCCGAGGTTTGATAGACGAATTTTTCAGCAGTGACGGGGTACCGGCTACTGGTGGTAGTGACGAGCAGTTACCCCCACCCAGACCCACTCGTGTGACGGTAGGCACCTTTATTAGCGTCATGTAGCAACCAATCCGTAACTGCGATGGGCCGACTCAGCACGTCCACACAATCCGTCGCCTTTCTCGTGATCTTCGCTGCCAGTCTCATTATCGGGTTCTTCGTCGCGATGGCGGTCGACGTTCTCGGCCTCTCGCTCGGTCCCGCACAGACCAGTCTGGCTGGCGCGATCACCAGTGTCGTTCTCGTCAGCGCCACGTTGGTCGCGCTCTACGGAATCCCACCGTGGCGTTCCGAGCGTCCGACTCCCGACGTCGATATCGACGAGTTCGAGACAGCGGCTGGGAGTACAGCGGCGACCGACGAAGCGACTGAGACTCCCCAGTCTATCACCTGTCCCAACTGCGGGACGGAGTTCGACCCGTCGGCCGCGTCGGTCGGCGACCGCTGTGAGGCGTGTGGCGACGGCTACCTGACGAGAGCCGGCGACAGGGTGGTGCTCGATGACGCCGAGTGACTCTGTCCCGGAGCGGATCCCGGACGTGCCGCCGATCTCCGTCGACCTCTCGGCGGAGCTCGACGTGCTGTCGTTCGAGCTCGCAGACAGGATTGCGACGGGAGCCAACGGCGAGGTGTACCGCCAGTCGCTCTCCGATGGCACCGCGATCGCCGTCAAGGTGCCCGATAGCTCGGGGACGATCACCGACGGACGGATCGATCGCATCCTCGACGAAGCGGAGGACTGGGCCGAGTTCGAGGCCAACGAGTACGTCGTCAGCCTCGTCGACTACGGGATCGACGACGGCCAGCCCTGGATCGCCATGGAGTACATGGATCGAGGCCATCTCGGCGACTTCCTCGATCGGGGCGGGGTCCAGTCGCTCTGTCACGGGCTCTGGATCGCTCGGTGTATCGCGAGCGGCATCGAGGAGGCCCACTACCGCGGCACCGCTCACAGGGACATCAAACCACAGAACGTCCTCTTTCGGACCGTCGAGAACGGCTGGAACGTCCCGAAGGTCGGCGACTGGGGGACCGCCAGCACGCTCCGCAGTTCGAGTGAGACGATCGGTGAGTACACGCCGCGCTACGCCGCGCCGGAACAGCACGCCCGGCAGGTCGAGACGCGCAACCAGAAGATGGTCGATGTCTTCCAGTTCGGCATCGTGCTCTTCTTGCTCTTTACCGGGAAGCACCCGTACGGACGGACGACGAAACGGGCCGGCGACGCCGAGCCACCGCACCCCTCGGAGGTCCGCCCCGGCATCCCGCGGGCGCTCGAAGAGGTGATCCGCCGGTGTCTGAATCCGGAGCCCGAGGACCGATACGAGGACATCAGGCCGGTCTTGCACCGTCTCGACGAGTTCTGGGACGCGCTGTGTGGCTAGGCGCGCCTGTGTGCAGTTTTATGGTCGCCGACGCGCATCGTTGGGTCGTCTATGGGTGATCGAGAGCCGACGCTCGACCGCGTCCGGAGTCCGCCCCGGCGGGACCTCTCTGCGGATCTCGTTCGGTCCGGTGAACTGATCGACCGGGGCGGCAACGCGCTCGTCTCCGTTGCTGCCCTCTCGGACGAACGGTCGCCCGACCGGATCGCGGTCAAAGAACCGCTGGCTCCGGGGACGCTCGAAAACGACGAGATCGAGCGGTTCCTCTCGCAGGCCGAGACGTGGGAGACGGTCGACCGCATCGAGCGAGAACGCCCGCGATGGCGGGACTCGGAGCACGTCGTCGGCGTCGTCGACACCGGCGAGCGCCTGCCCTGGATCGCGATGGAGTACATGGACGGCGGCACGCTCGCGGACCGCCTGGCGGCCGTGGACGGCGGGCTCCCGACCCTAGAGGTGCTGTGGATCGGCGAGTGTGTCTGTCGCGGCGTCGCGGTCGCTCACAGCCTGGGGATCGCACATCTCGATCTCAAGCCGGCGAACGTTCTCTTTCGCTCGACGCCCGACGGCGTCTGGGACGTTCCGAAGGTCGCCGATTGGGGACTCGCCCGCGTGCTGGCCGATCAGACCGGCACGGTCGAGGGGCTCTCGCCCGCCTACGCCGCGCCCGAGCAGTTCGAGCCCGGGGAGTTCGGCGAGCCCGACACGCTGACGGACATCTACCAGGTCGGGACGATCCTGTACGAGCTCCTGACCGGGACACCGATCGCGCCCGAGAGCCGCTTCCAGGCCATGCAGGTTGCGATGTCCTCAGACCCCGTGTCGCCTCCCAGCGCCGAACGGCCCGCGCTCTCTCCGGCGGTCGACGCCGTCGTGTCGAGCGCGCTCGAACGGGACAAGACGGATCGCTACAGCGCGATTCCGGTGATGGCAGACGCGCTCCGGGCCGTCCGTACCGGCGGCGACCTGCCACCGATCGTCGGCGACCGTCTCGACGGCCGGTCAGAACGAACCGGGGACGCCCGCCCGGAGCGAACAGACACGTCGACGCCGCCAGCCCCGGAGCGCGACGACGAGCGGGCGGCGACGAACGACGGGGGTGCCGGCGACCCGGAACTGGTCGAGCGAGTGACCGACTACGACAACTACGGGTCGTACTCCGCCTCGCCCGGCGATCACGACGGCGTCACGACTGGGCGGTCCGACGGGCACGCGGACGACGAAGCGTCGTCGGACGACCCGCGAACCCATCCGGCCTCAGAAAGCGAATCGATGGCCGACCGCGTCGCCGCCTACGAGAACCACCGCTCGGTCAACGCCTCGCCCGGCGACCACACCGCCGTCGCTGCCGAGTCGACGAACGGCGCTCGCGAACCTCGGGCGGCGTCCGGTCTGCCCCCTCGGACCGCTGGGTGGCCAACACTCGGTGGGAACTTCGCACGGACGGGAACGAGCGGCGATCCCGACGGCCCGGAGAGCGCGGTGTCGGTCGCCTGGACGCACTCGACGCCGGATCTCGTCAAGGTCGCGCCGGCCGTCAGCGACGGGATCGTCTACGCCGGACCGGAACGGGGGACTCTGCGCGCACTGGACGCACAGACGGGAGAGACCGTCTGGACGAGCGGACGCCTCCTGGAGACGGCCTCGGCACCGGCCGTCGCCGACGGGCAGGTCTTTGCCGGCAGCTGGTCCGGTGACCTGTACGCCGTCGATGCTGTGACCGGTGACACGCAGTGGACGTTCGAGACCGGGAGTCACGTGTACGGTCCTCCGACGGTCGCTGACGGGACGGTGTACTTCGGCGGCCGAGGCGGCACACTGTACGCGGTCGCGGCCGACTCCGGCGAGCAGCGCTGGCGTGTCGACTGTGGCGCGATCAAATCGGCACCGACCGTCTCCGGTGGGACCGTCTACGTCGGCACCAAAGCCGAGACCGTCCACGCCGTTGATGCTCACAGCGGTGAGACCGTGTGGACGTACCAGACGGAGCGACCGGTCTGGTCGTCGCCCGCTGTGGTGGATGGATCCGTGTACGTCGGCTGCTGGGACGATTCGCTGTACGCGCTCGACCGGTCTACCGGCGACCTCGACTGGCAGTTCGACACCGAGCGTTCGATTCCCGGATCGGTGGCTGTCAGAGACGACTCCTTGTTCGTCGGGAACAACGCCAACAACGTGTACGCACTCGATCCCACCAGCGGGGAGAGTCGCTGGCAACAGTCACTCAGCGGGTCGGTCCGGACCGCAGTGGCTGTCCTCGGGGAGACGCTCATCGCAGGCTGTGCCGACGGCACACTCACCGCGCTCTCGACCACGACTGGCCACCGGCGATGGTCAGTCGATGTCGGTAGCAGTATTCACGCGTCTCCGGCGGTGGCTGCTGGAACCGTCTATCTCGGGACGGCGGACGGCGTTTACGCGCTGGCGGGCGACGAGTGAGCGGACGCCTGTCTTCGCTCCGATCATTCTGACGCTCGTAACGAACGCGCACAGAGACTGCGCTCCCACTCCGGAGTCGACGGGACGAGCTAACTGGAGTCGCTAGCGAGTCGCTCCAGTTGGCTTGCTCATGCTGCTGGCCCGTGTGGCTGAGTCTCCCAGCTGGCTGGATTAACTATCTAGATTAGCTAGCTCACTCAGCTGGCTGGCTTAGCTGAGTGACTTAGCTGGCTTAGTTGGCCGAGTCGTCTGACTGAGTTTTATAGCTGAGGCGCTCGACTGGGTAGCTATGCTGGCTTACACAGTGTACTCGGAAGCCGGCGGGGTCGGAAAGACGACCCTCGCCGCGAACCTCGCGAAGGCCGAGGTTCGGGCCGGTCGGCGCGTCCTCGTCGTCGATCTCGACACGCAGGAGGCGTCGCTGTCACATCTGCTCGACGTGGCCGACGATCGGAACAACGATCAGGTAGACAGCCTCTTGCGTCACATGATCGACCGTCCGCGAGGGGACTTCTCGGATCTCGTCCGGACGAGCGAGGGCATCGACATCGTACCGGCTCACAACATTCTCGAATACGCCTCGAAGCACCTGCGCCGACGCGAGGAGGAGGCCGCGGACTTCGGGGAGTCGTGGAACCCGAACAAGCAACTCCTCCGGGTCCTGCGGGAGGCCGGCGTCCACGAGACGTACGACACGCTGATCGTCGACCCGCCCGCCAGCGCCGACATCAAACTCCACAACGCGATCCACGCGACGCGCCACGTCGTCATCCCCTTCGAACCCAGCGGCAAGGGGTACGAGTCCGTGCAGGGACTCGACCAGCTGGTCGGCGGGCTCGAAGACCAGCTGGACATCGAGGTCGGCGTCCTCGCGGTCGTCCCGAACCGCTACAAGGGGATGAACGACCAGGATCGGTTCCTCGACGAGCTGGCGGCCGACGGCTGGGAGCTGCCGATCAAGTTCCGCGAGCGGTCCTCGCTGCTGGAGGGGTGCTGGGCCGAACAATGTACCGCATTCCGCTATATCGATGTCCACCGGGAGCGCGAACGCGACCACGAACTGGACACCCTCGAAAAGTACGACGAGCTGGCGGCACACATCCGCGAGATGCGGGCGGTGGAAGCATGAAGCAGGGTTCGACTGACGATCCGTTCGCCGACGACCCCGACGCCGAGCGAGCGGACACGGCCGACGAACCGACCGACGTAGCGGAAGGCGGCGCTGCCGACCAGTCGTCGTCGAGCGATCTCGGGAACGACGGACGGACGGGCTCGTCACTCGACCCCGAGCCGTCGAGCCAGCAAAGCGGCCAGCAGTCCGCGGATCGCCAGTCCGAGGATCAGCACCGCCACTCGCTGCCCTACATCCACGCCCGGGACGGGGTCAAGGACGGCCGGACCCAGCGCCCGGTCTTTCTCAGAGACGACGTCGAGGCGGGCATCGACGAACTCGTCGCCACGGTGGAAGCCGAGTTCGGCGAGGACGTGTACAAGACCGACGTGACCGAGGCCGCGATGGTCGTCGCCCAGGAACACCCGGAGCTCGTCGTCGCGGAACTCGAAGCGTGGGGCTACGGCTGGGACTGACACTGCTGGCTGTCGCTTCGCTGGGGCGGCGCGTCTCTCTGACGGCCGACAGTAAGCGCCGACGCTCTCGGGCTCACTCCAGCGCCTCGACGGTCTGCTTGCACGCTGGCGGCACGGCCCGCGCGCCGGCCGTCGCGCGCACGTATCCCTCGACGACGTCGTCGAGGCGCTCGGGCCGAACGTCGCGATCGAACCGAGCGAGCCGCCAGTCCGCGCTCGTCACCTCCCGGGACACGTCGCTGATGACGGTCCGGGCGAGCGCGGCGTCGCGACCCGTTTCGAGCGCGGTATCGAGCGCGTCGTAGGCCGTCGTCCGCAGTGCTCGCAGTTCGTCGGCGCTCTCGACGCCGCCGATCTCGCCGGCATCGATCCGTTCTTCGATCCGCTCCAGCGCTCGAAATCTCGCGATGCGGCCGGTCGCGTCGATGACGGCGCTGGCCGGTCCGCTCGCTTCCTCGACGGTCGTCGGTCCGGCGTCGACCGTCCGACGGAGGTCGCTGACGACGTTTTCGGCGACGCCCCACTCCTCCGGGGTGGGTTCCGGTGGGAGGTCGGAGCGGCGCGAGCGAACGTCGGCCAGCAGCGTCTCGGCACCGCTGGTGAGCGCGTCCTCGACGTTGCCGGCGTCGGCGGGCAGCGACTCGGCGAACTGGCTGTCGAGGTGGCGGGCGTCGTCGAGATCGACCCGCGCCGACTCGACGGTCTTGCCCCACTCGGCGACGGTCAGCAGTTCGCCGTCGCCGTGGATCCGTGGCCCGTCCATCCGGGCGAGCCGATCGAACGCGTCCTCGATCCGGGCGTGTACCAGCGCCGCTCGGACGGGGTCGGTCCCGAGGTACGTGTGCTCGTCCCAGAACGCGTGGGCGTTCGAGACGATCTCACCGTGCTCGCTGCGGAGGCGTTCGACCGTCAGTCCTCCGTCGGCCATCGCCCAGCCGGCGGCCGCGTATCTGGCTCGTTCGCGCGCCTCGCCCAGCGCCGTCAGCGCTTCCAGCTCCGTCCGGGCAGTGCGTGCGTCGTCGAGCGCGTCCGTCGCGTCGCTGGCGCTGTCGGTCAGGCGCTCGCGGACGTACCCGTTGGGGATGTCGTCGGGTCCCATCGGCGTCGGGAGTTCGCCGAGCAACGCGTCGACGCGCTCGCGGGCCGTCGTGAGGTGCGACGGCGCGATGTCGACGGGCACCGACGGGGCGACGACCGGCGACGGGATCGACTCCCGGTCGAGGTCGGGGAGCTCGTACACGCTGATCTGCTCGTCTGTGTCGTCGCTCAGCCCGCCGATCGATTGGCAGCCGGCGACGGCACCCGTCGCGGCCACGGCGAGCAGCCCGCGACGCGTCAGGCGCTGTCGGTCTGCTGTGCTCCGTGCGTCCTCGCCCATCACCGGTCACCTCCAGTCGACGTGGCTGTGGCGGTTCGTGTCTCACCGTCACTCCCGGCGCTCGATCCCCCGCCGCTCTCGGCCGCGGCCCGATTCCGTCTCTGACAGCCGGCCGTGCCGATCGACGAGCCGTAGCCACGCACCTCGTCGGCCGAGAGGCTGTCCGGAATGCGGATGAGTCGCGCTTCGAAGACGTGGTCGTCGACCTCACAGCGCGTATCGTAGGGGAGCTGGGTGCGCGCGTAGTCCGTCGACACCTCGTCGGGCTGCCACTCGATCCGACACAGTGCCAGCTCGAAGCAGGCTCGGACCTCGACGCTCTCCAGATACAGCGTCTGGCCGTCGAGGTCCGTCTCCGACAGGAACGAGTCGAGCCCGTCGGCGTCGACGCCGTCGGCGACCCTGAGCCGTTCCGCCCGGGCCGGCGTGTCGACGACGCTCCGCGAGTGTCGACGCCGCTCGCGGTGGGACCCGCGCTCTCGCTCGGTCTCGCCGTCTTGATCGGCGAGCCAGAGCGGTGCCTGATCGGTCGCCTCGCGAACGCGGACCATCTCGGGATCCGTCGCGGACCCGGTCCCCGGCGCGTCCGTGTCCATTCCGCCCTCGGCCCCTCTCGTTGCCGTCGACTCGCTGGTCGCGCTGCCGTACCCGCTACAGCCGGCCAGCGCGGCGGCGACCCCCGCGAACGCGGCGAGGGACTCTCGTCTGTTCATGCAGTCGCTTGCAGTAACCGACACAAGAGAGCGGCGGTGACTCCAATCTCGCTTTGAGCGACGCTCACCACTGGTCGGCCAGCACGTCACGGACCCGAGCGGCCGTTTCCGGACGCGCCGCTGGATCCGGATCCAGCGCGGTACGGAGCAGATCGTCGACGGCTGGAGGGACGCCATCGCGAACGTCTCCCGGCGGGGCAGGGGACCGCTCTCTTTTCTGTACTGCCTGCTCGACGGCGAACGGCTTCTCTCCCGTCAGGAGTTCGTAGACCAGCGTCGCGAGCTGGTAGATGTCCGTCTTGGCGGGTGGCACTTCACGCGCCCGTTCGCTTTCCGGACGCTGTTCGGGCGCTCCGTACCCAGGCGTGTACTGCTTGTCTCCGCGGCTCAGTTCGTGTCTCTTCCGTGCGGTCCCCCAGTCGGCCAACTTCGGCATCGACCACCCGCGACGACGCTGGAGGAGGACGTTCGCCGGTGTGATGTCCCGGTGGTAGATCCCGTGTGAGTGGGCGTGCTGTAGTGCGTCGGCGATACAGACGCCGATCCAGAGCACCTGTGACACGGGCAGCGATCGCGCCTCGGCGAACGCTCCCAGTTCTCCCTCGTCGAGGTACTCCATCGCGATCCAGGGCTGGGGCTGGGCTCCCCAGCCGAAGATCGTCACGATGTTGGGGTGGTCGTGGACTCGGCCCCACTTCTGGGCTTCCTCGATGTACGCCGAGAGATCGGCCACGGTCCGACCGGCCGGTTCCAGTGGCCGCTTGAGCGCGATCGTTCGTGGCGCTTCCGTAGACGCGTTCGCCGGTGGATGCAGCGACGCTTTATGCACAGTCCCCGTTCCCCCGTGCTGGATCCGGTGATGGGCTTCGATATCGCCGTAGTCGATCGTCTCTGTGAGCCACGGCGTGTAGGCTGTCGCGGACACGACCGGCAACGCAGTCGGTGCGAGCGGGTGATCCTTGCCGGCGTGTGTCACCGTCGACGGTCCGCTGTGTTCGAGTGCGGCGTCGATGGCCGTCGACACGTCTGGTCTCGACTCGGTCACCGCCGTCTCGGCGAGCGCACGACGGGTCGACGGCGTCGACGCTGCCCCCAGCGCCTGTGCGAGCAGTCGCCGCACTCGTGGTACCGACTCGGTCGCGAGGCGTTCTTCCAGCACCGACGTGACCCGGTCGGGGGTGGTCGTTTCGGAGCGGACGAGCGACAGCAGGCCAGTGACGGCGTCGGCCCGTTCCGTCGATGTCGCACTCTCACCGGCTCGTCGACAGAGCCAGTCGACGCTCTCGTCGTGTGCTGTGACCTGTTCGGGGAACGCCCGGCTCATCGTCGCCAGTGCCTCGGTCCGGAGCGGTCCGAAAGCCGTTCGCTCCCCGGTCCGGACCTCCGTGAGGTACTCCAGCGCCGTCGCCACCGCCGACTCGGAGAGTGGTTCGTCACTCGACAGGCGGGTCAGGAGCCACACCGCGTATCCTCGTGCCCTCGTGTGGCGCTTCGTCGTCGTCTTCGACTCACGTTCCGCGGCCAGATACGAACGGACCTCTTCGGTGGTGTCGGCAGTGTCGAGCACGTCACCGTGCGCCTCGTGGACCCGTCCGAGCAGTCGTACGACACGGTGGATCGATTCGTCGCGCTGCTCGAGCAGGTCCACACACTGTTCGACGGCGGCCTCCGAGACCTGTTCGGGGTGGTCGCGAGCGAGCTGGGCGAGTGCCATCGCAGCGTTCGACCGCACGTACCTGGCGTGCTTTGCCAACGCTCCGGTGTCTTTCGACAGGTGAGCCGCGTCTTTCGCGTCTGCCTCCGTATAGCTCAGTAGCGCTTCGAGTTCGTCTCGGACCGGGACGACGACTGACGGATGTGTTCTGCCGATCTGCCAGAGCGATCTGACTGCGCGGTTGACGTTCCGGGGCCGATTCCCGTGGTCGGCCACGACGGCGTGGAGTTCTGTCGCCGGTAACGCGGCCTCGGGTTCGGAGAGCCCCATGAATCCGAGTGCCCTGAGACCGACGCTTTGCAAGAGGTCGTCGTCGGCCGACGCGAACTCGCGCAGGCTGTCGGCCGCCGTCGCCATCTCTGCTCGTACGGCGGCCCGCCCCTCGTGATCGTAGTGCCCGAGGTTCGTCAGGGCGAGCACTGCCCGTCGCTTTCGAATCGCCTTTTGACCCGTCTGCAGCAGGTCGAGGAGCCGTTCGACGACGGTCTCAGTGACGACACTGTCGACGTCGTTCGATGCGAGTCGACTGATTACGAGTGCGCCACGAGACCGGACACGTCCGGGATTCGACTCCCCGATCCGTTCTGTGGCGACTTCGGCGATCCGCTCTATGTAGGTCCGATCGGCGTCTGTCGTGGTGAGCGTCGTCAGTTCGGTCGTGACAGCGCCGTCTTTGACCAGTCGACTCAGCGCCTTCGTTCCGTTGTAGGCAACCGCCGGATCGTCGGCGGTCGCTGCCTCGATCGCCAGATCAAACGGCTCCGTCTCTCCGTCCGCCGGATCGAACGAGCGATCGCTCGCCAGTGTCGCGAGTGTCTCTGCTCCGGTCAGTCGCGTCTCCGGATCGTCGCCGTCGAGTTGCGCGTTGATCTCTTCGAGTGACATTGGCTCAGTCGGTGATCCGGTCGTCGGTCACGTCGACTAACAGTTCGAGTTCGGACAGCAAATCCGCTCCGACGAGCATCTCTCCGGTGTAGGCCGACCGGTCGCTGACGTCGACTTCGACGACCCTCGCTTCGTCGGACACGTCGAGCAGATCGACACAGACACAGACGATCTCGCGCGTTTCGGCCGCCGAACCCGACCGCGTCGTCACGTCGCCGACGGTACCGGTCTCGCCGATCGAGGACAGGACGCTCTCGTCGATCGTACTCCGGTCGGAGCCCGTATCGATCTTTGCAGTCACTCGCTGTTGACCCGTGGTACCAGTCACCTCGACGCGCTCGTATCGCCCGATCACCGTCCGGTCGCCAGCAGTGTCGGCCATCTCTACGAGATACGTAGCGACGCCCCGGAATCAATCTGTGGATCACTACTGTACTGTAGCGCGTCTTCCCGACGTTCGGCCGGCGGACGCTCGGGGGACTCGTTCAAGACGAGCTGCCCGACCGAGAGGAACGCCCGGCAGTGATCGACGGGCAACGAGACGCGTTCGCTCGGGACCCGTTTCTGGCCCTCGACGAGATGGAGGGGACCGTCACCGACGGAATCGAGTGACGCCGCGAGACGACGCGTCTACTTTCACTCCGAGGCGAGCAGCTTTAGGGCACAACTGCGCTTCTCTCACAGGTATGGACGACGCTGCCGTCTCCGCTCGACGCTGTTCGCCCACGGTCCACGTCCACGACGTGCAGTCCCTCCTGGAACGTCCCCAGCGAGCCCGCGACCCGATCGACATCGTGATGACGCCCGAGCAGCTCCACCAGCGCAACTGCAAGCGGGCGCTCGCACAGCGCAGCCGGCCCCGTTCGTCGGTCCTGTTTCGGACGCCGATCGACGTGGCGTCGCGGGTCCTCTCGACCCACGAGGGCCGAGCGGTCGAGACGCTCGACCGGCTCGACCGGCTCCGGCTGTTCCGGACGCTCCTCGACGAGCCGCCCGCGGGCGTCGGGGCGCTCACCACCGTCTACGGCACGGCACTGACCGAGCACGCCGAGTCGATCGAGGTCGCTCGCGAGGAGCTCCAGCTCCTGACCGGCGGGCGAGCCGACCGGGCGGAGGCGCTCGACGACGTTCGCTCGTCGCTGTCGGCGGCTGCCAGTGCCGACACGCGCGCGCTCCGTACCGGGGTGGGTGCTCTCGTCGACGCTCTCGACGAGCGTGTCGCGGCCGCTCCAGCTCCCGGCGCTGTCTTTCGGGCCTGTGCGAGCGCGATCGAGGAGACCGACGGCGCAGTGTGGTCGGCGACGTTCCCGACGATCGAGCGGATCGATCTCGCTGGCGTCAGCACGCTCGGCGCGCCGATCCGAGACTTTCTCACGGCGGTCGAGGCGGCGACCGACGTCGCCGTCCACTACTACCTCCGGGCCGGGACCGGTCCCCGGATCGCCCGTCGGCTGGCTGCCCGGTCCGGGATCGCCGACACCGCCCCGGACCGCGTCGATCCGTCGCCCGACCGCCGGCTCGACCAGCCGCCGCGAACGACCGAGATCGCGGTCGAGACGAGACACGACGAGGCCCGCACCGCGGCGGCGATCGTCGACGGGGCGCTCGAAGCGGGTGCCGGCGTCGACGACGTCGCGCTCGTCGCTCGGGACGTCGATCGCTACGAGCGGCCGGTCCGGCGCGCGCTGTCGACGTACGGACGGCATCCGTCGGTCTGGACGCAGCTCCCGCTGACCCGGACGCTCCCCTACCGGCTCGTCGCCGCCGTCTGTGAGCTGCTGGGGGCGGCCGCGGCCGACGACATCGCCGCCGACACGCTGGTGGAACCGCTCGCGCTCCAGTGGATCGCACCGCGCGGCCGTCGCGACCGCCCGACGCCACCGTCGACGATACACGCGCTCGATCGTGCGCTCGACGGCGCGTCTCGCTCGCGGGTCGGGTGGCTCACGGCCGTCGGGAAACTCGACGGCGTCGATACGACCGCACGCGAAGCGGCGGCCGGCCTGCTGAACTGGATCGGCCAGCAGCCCGCCGAGCCCGCGCCAGCCGACATCTGTTCCGTTCTGGAGCCCGTCGTCGACGCGTTCGAGGAGGGCGTCCTGCCCCGGCGGGCCGCGTCCGACGGGCCGGACTACACCGAGACCGCCCAGACCGCCCGCGCCGTCGAGCGGGTCGCCGGCACGGACGACGGCGATCACCTCCTTCGCGAGACGCGCGCGAAGTACGCCGACTGGCTCGAACGGGGCCACCTCGATCCGTCGTGGGACACCGTCCTGACGGTCCTCGACGCGCTCGCGACCGCCCGGCCCGGCCGGCGCGAACACGCCAACGCCGAGCGCATCGACGTGCTCGACGCGACGGACGCCTGGCTCCGGACGTACTCGCTCGTGATCGCGCTGGGGTTCGTCGACGGCGAGTGGCCACAGCGCCCCCACGGCGAGTTGCCGGCCGAACTGCGGGCGGCCATCGTCCGGGGCCAGACACGGTCGGCCCGTCAGTTCCCCGTCCGGGGGGCCTGGTCGACAGAGCGCGACCTCGATCACTTCGCCGACGCGGTCCGGGCCGCCACCGATCACCTCGTCGTCACTCGCTACACCCGTGACGTGGACGGCGTCCGCTACGATCGGTCGCCGCTGCTTGCCCACCTGGACGCCAACCGCCTCGCGCCCGAGCGGGTCCGTCGATTGCGGGCCGGCGACGCCTCGACGCTCCACGACTGGATCGACGACGGCACGAGCGTGGGGGGTGGCGGCCGGTGACCGACGGCGTCCCGCCCCTGGAGGGCGCACAGGACCGGATTCGCGACGCGTTCCTCGCTCACGACCGGGGGCTGTTCGTCCTCGACTGTACGGCGGGCTTTGGCAAGTCGACGACCGTCGAGCGCGTCGCCGCCGAGGCGCTGGTCGAAGCGGGCGCGCAAGCGGCCGCTCCCGAACGGGGGCTCTGCGTCGTCTCGTTCTCCCGCGAGGACGCTGCCGGTATCGTTCCGGGGATCACTGCCGCGCTGGCCGCGTTCGCCGACGACGAGCAGCCGACGGCGACCACTATCAGCCCCGAGCGTTCACGGCGGCTCCAGGAGCGGGTCCGCCACGCCGACCACGTCGGGACCATCGACAGCATCTTTCGCACCGTCTTCACGGAGATTCACGCCGAGTACGGCTTCGAGCAGATGCCGACGGTCGGCAACGACGCGCGACTCTCCTCGCTCCGAGAAGCGGCGCTGGACGCCCTGCGTGGTCGCGAGTCACTGACGGCCCGGTTCGACCGTCTCGACGAGGCCTACGGCGACGAGACGGCCAGCGACGGACGGGGGGCCGACGGGCGCACGCTGGACACGCTGCTCGAAACGGCCCGCTCGGCCAAGCGCGCCCGCAGGCTCTCCGACGAGCAGTTCCGCGACAGACTCCTGGGCGCGATCGACGAGGCCTTTCCGGACGGTCGCCCGGCCACGTTCGACGCCGTGGTCCGTGACGTGGCGCGGTTCTTCGACGAGGAGACCGCCGCGGCGTTCCGGCGACGCCACGACGACGAGGCGGCGGTCACGGCCCAGTCCCGGGCGTGTTTCGACCGCTGGCGTGCGCGCGTCGAGGAGTTCTGTTCGCTCGTGGTCGCCTACGAGACCGAGTACGACCGCCGGTGTCGCGAGCGCGGCGTGCTCGCCCACCAGGACGTGGCGTACTGGGTCGCCGACTTCTTCGACGAGTCCGGCGACGCCGACGACTCGTTCCGCGAGCGGGTCCGACAGCGCCACGCTCACGCCCTCCAGACCCTCGTCATCGACGAGGCCCAGGACGTGTCCGTCGCACAGCACGACGCGCTCGCGCCGCTGGTCCCCGACGACGCCCGCGTCCTGCTTGCCGGGGACACCGACCAGTGTATCTACGCCTGGCGCGACGCCCGGCCGGCGCTGTTCACGCGAGCGTTCGACGAGGGGACGTACTTCGGGCGCTCCTGGACGCCCCACGAGCGGGCCGACGCCGCACGGACCTATCGGATGCGACCGGACGTCTCGGCGGCCGTCGACGCCGTCTTCGAGACGGTCTTTACCGATCCCGCACGCGGTGCCGTACACCGGACCGGCGACGGCTACGCGCCCGTCGAGACCGACCGCGAGGCGACGAGCGAGCCGGCGGTCCACGTCGCGAGCTACCGGGCGCGGGGCTCTCCGGGGACGACCACGTGGTTCGAGGAGAGCGAAGCAGCGCCGCTCTCGAACTACCTCCACGGTGCGCTGGCCGACGACGGCTTCGCGGGCCGAGACGCCGACGGCCCGGTGGAGGTCCTCTTTCCGACGCGGACGAACATGCGCTCGCTCGCCGCTCGTCTGGAAGCGAAGGGGCTGTCCGTCGCCGACGCCAGCGAACTGCTGTTCGAGACCCCGCTCGTCGAACTCGTCGTCGGCGTCGTCGAGTGGCTCGTCGATCCGTTCGACCCGGAGCGAACGCGCGCGCTCTTCGACGGCGCGGTTCCGGCGGTGACCTGCGACGACGGGTCGACCGTCCGAGAGATCGCTGCCGCAGCCGACTATCGCCTCGACGAGATCGGGGCCGACGATCGACTCCCGGCCCGCGTCGAGACGTTCCTCGACGACCTCGCCGAACTCCGCGGGCGGCTCGCGCGACGGACGGCCGATCCGGGGGCGCTCGTCGTCGCGACCGTCGTCGAGACGCTGGCCCTGGGGACCGACCCGTTCGACCAGGTCGACGATCCGCGGCGCTGTCTCGCCGTCCTCGATACGCTCGTCGAGACCGTCGAGTCGTGGGAGGGGACCGACCGCTACTCGCTGTCCGAGCTGGCCGGCGTCCTCCAGCGGTACCGCGCGTCCCCGTCTCACGGGCCGCTCGTCCCGGTGCCCGACGACAGCGACTACGACGTGGTGTTCCGGACGATCCACAACGCGAAAGGCGACGAGGCCGATATCGTCTGCCTGGCCGACCTGAGCCGACCACTCGGGGTCCACGGCCCACATCGCGATTCGTTCGTGGCCCGCGGTGAGACGCTCGCGCTCGCACCGCCAGCGACCGCGCCGTCGGTTCCCGTCGACGAACCCAGCGCTCACGGCGTCGAGTCGGTGCCGCGGCTCCGCTGGGCGACGAACCGCTGGGTCGGGGACGAGCAGCCGCGACTCGGCGGACCGCCGGTGTTCAGCGAGCTCGCCGCCGCACACCGCGCGGACCGCTGGCGGACGCTGTACGTCGCCATGACGCGGGCCCGGGACCACCTCGTCCTCTCGGTGCCACGGGACGCGACGAGCCACGGAACGCCGCCACAGGACAGCTGGGTGACGACGATCCGGCGGGCACTCGCTCTCCCCGACTCGCTGGAGCGCGGCCGGATCGACACCGCGCTCCAGCGACCGACCGGGGAGTACCCGCTGGCGATCGGCTGTCTCGACGTGGCCTACGACGCCAGCGTCTCGCAGTCGAGTCGCCCGACGCCGCGGACTGCGCTCGCGCCGTCGCCGACTCGGACGGGCCGGACGCCCCGCTTCGTCAACGGCAGTACGCTCTACCCGCTGGCGACGGGACTGGACGAGCACTGGCTCGCCCACCTCAAGGGGGCCCCGCTCCACAGCGACCGTCCCGCTCCCGACGACGGCCTCCCGCTGGCCTTCGACGCGGTCGGCCCCGACGACCTCGGGACGATCGCACACGACGTGCTCACGACCGCCGTCGATCGAGGCGTCTCGACCGCGACGCTGGAAGACTGTGCCGAACCGCTCGCGGGGCGGCTCGACGCCGCTATCGACGAGCAGTGCCGCGACGTTGGCGGCCGTGAGCGCCAGCAGGTGGCGAGCTACGTCCGCGAGACCGTCTGCCCGCAGTTCGCCTCGACCGGCGTCTGGGAGCGCTTGCAGTCGAGCGCCGTCTACGTCGAGGAGCCACTCGACGCCGTGCTTCCCGTGGCCGACCACACCATCGAGACCCGGAACCACGCCGACATCGTCTCGCGCGCTCCGGACGGCACGTGGTACGTCGACGACATCAAGCTCGTCCTCGCCGACACCGACGCCACCCGGGACCGATACGCGCTCCAGACCGCCTTCTACGCCTGGCTGCTCGAACGCCAGCTCGACGACGCGACGGTCCGGGGGCGCATCACGTGCGTGGGCGAGCGCGTCGACTCGACGGCCGGCACTGCGCCGGTCGACGACATCGAGTCGTGGCTCGCGCGGTTCGCGTGAGCCCCCATCCTCCGGCTGTAACTGTTTCAAGATATTCGCGATACGGGGTCGCAAAATCTGTACAGATTCCGGCCGGCAGTATCAGAAATCGCCGGTCGCGATCTCCGCCAGCCGTTGTCTGTCGAACAGCTGTTCGTCCGCCGACAGCTCCCCGTAGCCCGGATACGCTCCGAACTCCTCGGGGTAGAGCTGCTTTGCGGCCATCTCGGTCTGGAACATGTTGATGATCGGCCCCTGGTAGGGCGTGCCCCCGACGAACAGGTCCCCGTTGTCGACCGCGGTCACCCTGCTTCCGACGGGGTGGTCTTCGAGCAACTCCCGTTGCTGCTGGATGTAGTTCGTGCCGTCGAACGCTCGGTAGGTGATCCCGAAGTTGAAGATGATCACGTCCGGATCGTACTCCAGCAGCCCCTCGTGGTCGACGGTCACCGACGACTGGCCGTCGTAGGCCCCGTCGAACGCGTCGACGACGCCCAGGTCTCGATACTGCTTTTTCCCCCACGTCGCTTCGACTTCGGAGTTCGGATTGTAGACGACCCATCCGTCCCGGTTCTCGGGGTTGTACCGGCCGTTGATCAGCGCCATCGACCGCCGGTCTTCTCTGGGCGGTAATCGGTCAGTGACCGACTCGACGAACGGTTCGTACAGCTCCAGCAGTGCGTTTCCGCGTTCCTGTTCACCGAACAGCGCCGCGTACTTCGGAATGTACTCGGGAAGCGAGAGGTAGTCGTAGGGCTCTCCGACCGGCCAGTGTGTCCAGCCGTCGAAGCGCTTTCGCCTGCTCTCGTTGCCGAACCAGGGGGCGACGTCCGCTTGGATCCGGCGCGCCCCCGCTTCGTCGAGTCCGTAGATCCCCATCAGGGCGTTCGGGTCGACCGCCATGAGGTCCGGGTCCAGCTCGTACACCATTTCGATGTCCGTCTCGCGGTCTTCGGTCGTGATCTGGGTGAGTTCGTCCTCCGATGGTGCGGTCACGCCGTCGAGGAAGTCGTAGAACCCGGTGTACCAGAAGCTCGGGTCGACCATCCCGACCGCGCCGTCCGCCTGCCCGAGCGCCGTCAGTACGTCGGCAGTGAACCCGAGCCCGCCGATCCACGACGACGGCGGCTCTTCGAGAGTCACCTCGCCGACGGGCGGCATCGTCGCCGTGTACGACTGCTCGGGAGTGGGCGTGTCCTCCTTCGACGCCGTCGCCGTCGGCTCGGGGGTCGGCGTCGCCGTCTCGGTCACGTCCGAACCCGAACTCTCCTGATCGGTACAGCCAGCCAGCAGGCCCGATGTGGCGACGGTGAACCCGTATTTGATCGCGTCACGTCGAGTCGATGTCTCGTCTTCGACCATGATTTTAGGCTAACCTAATAATATAAATGGGCTGTGGTTTAGGACGGCCAAATACTTTTGCCGGCACCTTCAGCGCGACTCGCACGTCCGTTGCTGTTCGCCGTCGGATCCGGTGGCACCGCTGTACGACATCGGATCTCGTGGGGTGGAGATATCCGTGATATAGTAACAATTGAAACGATTTACACACCGATCGCACTGCAGTCATGCGATCGGGTGTGCATTGATTTTCAATGGCTACTATAGACAGACTGCCGGCAGTGTCACGGGGTCATCTCGATCTCGAACCGCGCTCCACCCGTCGTCCCGCTGGTGGCACTGACCGTCCAGCCGTGGGCCTTCGCGATGTCTTCGACGATCGAGAGTCCGAAGCCGGTGCCACCCTCGTTCGTGGTGGTGCCGTGTTCGAACACAGTCGTTCGCTTCTCTGGCGGAATCCCGACACCGTTGTCTTCGACGTAGAATCCGTCCGCTTCCGTCAGTCGTCCCACGTTCACCGAAACCTCCTCGCCACCGTGTTCGACTGCGTTTCGGAAGAGATTCTCGAACAGTTGGGTCAAGCGACCACTGTCGCCCGCGACGACCGGGACAGATTCGACCGTCAACGTCGCCTCACTCGTGTCGACGTACCCCCACGCTTCCGTCGCAATCGTTTCGAGGTCGATCTCTTCGGTCTCGGTCACGGTCGACTCGCCACGTGCGAGCGTGAGCAGGTCGTCGATCAGACGCTCGATGCGCTCGTGTGCGGTCTCGACCTTCTCGAAGTGTGCCGGATCCTGTGTCTGCTGGACGATATCGGTGAACCCGATCGCGACGCTGAGTGGGTTCCTGAGGTCGTGGGCAACGACGCTCGCAAACTGGTCCAGCCGTTCGTTCTGGCGCTGTAGCTTCGCCTCTCTGTTCGCCCGACCGAAGGCGGCTTCGACGGTCGCACCGAGGATGCGAAACAGGTCCACATCCGTCTCGGAGAACCCTCGTTCGTTCGAGGTCCCGACGCCGACGAGTCCGTACTCACCCAGCGGGACGAACAGCCCACTCGTCGGCAATGCGGCTGCGTCGTCGATTCCCGGTTCCTCCTGAAGATTGTCGTACGTCCGCAGCTCCGAGGACTCGAACGCCTCCCAGGCCAGATTCTCATCTGGTTGGAGCCGTGGCAACTCGCCGAGCAGGTCCCGGACGGCCGCACTCGACGCCAGCGGAACGAGTTCGTCCGCTCGCTGGTCGGACTCCCAGATTCCTGTGAGCTCGAAGCCGAGAATCTCGACGGCTGCCTCGATGGCGATTTCCCCGATCTCACTGCCAGACTGTGCCCTGCTGAGCCGCTGGGACGTCTCCTGTAGCGAGCGCAGTTTCGCCTCCAGCTCTTTTTGCTCGGTGATGTCTTCGAGCACTGCGAGGATACTCGTTACCTCGCCGTCGGGATCACTGATCGGGGCGACCGACAGGAGCAGGTCCAGTTCGTCGCCGTCCTTGGTCTTTCGTCGTATCTCCTCGCCGCGGATCCGCTCGCCGCTCATGGCTCGCTGTCGATGCTCGTCGAACTCGGCCTGCCTGTCTTGGGGGATCATCGGGTTCGGCTCACCGAGCACCTCCGCTCGCGACCAGCCGAACATCTTCTCTGCCTCGTCGTTCCAGCGAGTGACGATGCCGTCACGGTCGATCTCCATCACGGTGAGTGGCGTCGCTTCGATGAGCGATTCGAGCCGCTGGTTCGTCGCTTCGAGATTCCGCTCGCGTTCGACCTGTTCGGTGACGTTGCGTGCGATGCCGACGATCTTGACGATCTCCCCGTCGATTATCACCGGTGCGAGGCTCGTCTCCCAGAACCGTGCACCGTCATCGATGGCCAGCTCCTCTCGGTACGAGATCGGCTCTCGTTGCTCGACACAGCGGCCGTAGTTCGCTTCGAGCTCTGCGCCGCGTTTCGCTCCGAACACCTCGCTCGGCGTCTGATGTCGAACGTCTTCGGTCGTCAGCCCGGTCTGGGTTTCGTACCCCGGGCTGAGCCGGGAGAACTCGAATGCCGGATCCGCGTCGGTCGTGTCGACGTTCAGCAGGAAGATCGCGTCACCGGACGTTTCCAGCAGTGCCTCGTACTCCTCTGCGAGTTCTCGGTGGTCGCGCTCCTGGGTCTTCCGCTCGGTGATATCTTGAAACACGCCACGGAGCACGGTCGTGTCGTTGGGTGTGTTGTCGACGCGTTCGCCCCACACGCGCACGTCGCGGATCTCGCCGTCGGCTCGAACGATCCGGAGATCGAGGTCGTAGGCCTCCCCGTGTTCGAGTGTCTGCTCGACCGCAGTCGCGATCGTTTCCCTGTCGTCGGGATGGTAGAAGTCGATCGCGTCTTCGAGTGACGGGTCGTAGTCGTCCTCGACACCGTGGATTCGACGGACCCCGTCGGACCATTCGAGATCGCCCGTCGATGGGAAGTACTCCCAGACACCGATCTCCGCGATGTCCTGTACCCGCTCGAAGAGGAAGTCCTGCCGTTCGAGTTCGGTCTGGTCGCGGTTGCGGGATATCTCGGTGCTCACCAGTTCCGACAACAGTTCGACGAACGTCTGTTCGAGTGGGCCAAAGGGCGTGACTCGTGTGCTCGGGCTCGAGAAGTTGATCGTTCCGTAGCGCTCACCGTCGACGACGAGTGGCGCACCGATGTACGACTCCAGTCCGAGCTCGCGATAGGCTGGATGGGTTCGCTTTCCGTCGGCGACCGCATCGGTGAACGCACAGACTCCGTCATCGTCGATGACCTCTGCACAGTACGTCGCTTCGAGTTCGAACTGTGCTCCCGGTTCGATGTCGGTTTCCGGTGCGTGGACTGCCTCGACGGTGTAGTCGCTGCCGCGGACGCGCGAAGCGATCCCGATCTCTAGGTCCAGCGTCCGACAGCCGACTGCCAGCAGTTCCCGGAGCCGGGTCTCGCCCGAGACGTCGCTCTTTGCCATGATGCCCTGGAGCTCTCGGAGCGCGTCCCGTTCTCGTTGTGCTCGTCGCTTGACTTCGCTCTGTTCCGTGATGTCCCGGGCGACGACGAGGACCTGCTCGCCGGTGCCACTTCGGAACGGCGTTACGCGGATGTCGAAGGTCCGTTCGTCGTTCCCGATCGCCATCTCGACCTGTAGATCCGAGTCGTACAGGCCGGTCAGGCCACCGTCGCCCTCTGGTCCGTCGAGCGCGGCGTCGATGACGCTTCGTAGCTGCTCTGCCTCCTCCTCGGAGAGTCGCTCCTCGACGACCGCGTCGAGCTGTCGCCGGTTGACTGTCGTCGACTGGTTTCCCCCGACCAAGCGTTTGCCGGCTCCGTTCGCGAACCTCACGACGCCGTCCTCGTCGACGACGAACACGATGTCGTGGATGTTTTCGAGGATCGCCGCGCTGCGCTCCAGTTCTCGTTCTCGCTCCCGTTCGTCCGTGGTCTCACGCGAGAAGACGGTCAGGCCGTCGTCGTCGGGAAATGCCCGCACCTCGACCCAGTACTCGAAGGGGTCGCCGAGGCGCTGCTCGAACGACACCGGCTCGCCGGTCTCCATGGCAGTGCGATACCGCTCTTCGAGTTCTGTGCCGACGATCGAGGGGAACTCGTCCCAGATTCTGCTGCCGACGATGCTCTCCGGGTCCCTGTCGATCCGGTCGGCCATCTTCTCGTTCATGTACTCGATCCGCCAGTCGTTATCCACCGCGTATATCGCGTCGGTGGCACGTTCGAGCGTCCGCTGGAATCGATCGGAGAGCCGCTGTGCGATGGCCGCTTTGCGTGCCGCTTCGACCAGCGTGTGGATGCGACGTGCGAGTAGCTCGAAGTTGTGCTGGTCTGCCCGCAGCGGGATGTAATCTGAGACACCCGCCTGCGTCGCCTCGCTGGCGATCCGCTCGTTGCCTCTGCCGGTAAACAGGATCGTCGGCAACTCGGTGTCCGCTGATCGAATCTGCTCTATGAGCTCGATTCCCGTTCCGTCCGGCAGCGAGTAGGAAGTGACGACACAATCGATGGCCGCCGTCTCGATCTGGTCACGGGCGGCTGCGACTGTGCCAGCAGTCGAAATCTCGAATGCCGAAGAGTGACTCTGGAGTTTGGCACGTGCCAGGTCGACGAAGTCGGTGTCGTCGTTCACATACAGAAGGCGAATCTCCTCCGACGTGGCGTTCTCTGTATAATTCATTACTGTACAAAGGCAGTGCTGTTTAATCAATCACATGTGCCAATTCTCTTTCGTGATAGTCGAAGGTCCCGGCCGAGTCGACGCCGACGGCCGTGTCTCTCGGACCGTCCTGAGTACGCTCAGTGATCCCCGATGATGACGTCTGCGACCCGCTGTCGGTCGAACAGCGTGAGCGAAGCCTCTCGAAGTGTCTCTATCCCGTTCCACTCGCCGAACGCCTCGGGGCTGTCGGCTTTACCCAGGGCGATACCCATGTCGCCGTACGTACTGAGGTAGCTCACCCAGCGCTCGGGGGGCGCGTCGAACTCGACGGTGCCCATCGGTTCCATCGTTACCGAGTAACTGGTGTCGGCGTCGGTTTCTGTCACCGTCTCTGTGGCCTCCGACGTTGGGGTCCCGGCGTCCGTCGACTCGGGGTCTCCGCCGGACCCGCTATCGCCCGTACAGCCGGCGAGCAATCTCGTCGCGTCGGTGGCTCCCAGCCGCTGCTGTGGCCTTCCATGAGTTTTAGGCCAGCCTACTATATGGAAAGCGTCCCGGTACTTCGCTGGTACGGACGGTCGTAGGAATGTTCTGGTGAGCGTCGCCACGGGGGAGACGCTCACCGGTACGCAACGACAACCGCCCGTACGAGTCGCTGCCAGCGACATCTCGGCGAAGGAATCTGCGACCGTGAATTAGACTAGTCTAATCTTTAGCTTTGATAGAAACTACTATATTCTTCGACCCATCTCTAGCTAGTCGACGATGGACGACACACCGCAGTCTCGAACGCGGGACAGATTCTCACGCAGGAGAGCCATTACTGCCGGTGCAGGACTTCTCGCCACCGGCCTCGCCGGATGCACGAACAGCGTCGGTAGCAGCGATACCACGCCCGCGAGCGACGCGGGCGGCGCGAACGGAGACGGCCCCACTGTCGCAGTCGCCTCCTTTTTCAGCTTCTACGACTTCGCACGGAACGTCGTCGACGGGACACCGCTTCGAGTGAAAAACCTCGTCCCGACCGGACTGCACGGTCACGGGTGGGAGCCGAATGCGAGCGTCACGAAAGAGATCGTCGAAGCCGACGCGTTTCTCCACGTCGGTCCGGGGTTCCAGCCGTGGGCCGACCGCGCGATTCAGACGCTCGAAGACGACGCCGTCGACACACAGTTGATCAACGCCCGTGAGGGCGTCGAAATGGTCGATCTCGCCGCGACGCTGGACCCCGAGGAAGAGGGGGTCGGAAAGCAGCAAGGGAAGGACCCACACTTCTGGCTCGATCCCGACCGCGCGAAGAAATCGGTAGACAACATCGCCGACGGGCTCGCGAAACTCGCGCCCGACCAAGCCAACACTCTCCGAACGAACGCCGAGACGTACAAATCCGACACCCTCGAACGGATCGACCGGGACTACCGGGCCATCTTCGATGCCGCCGACCGAAACGTCGTGCAGCTCGCGGCGCACAACGCCTTCCAGTACATCGGCGTCAAATACGACGCCGAGATGGTCCCCCTCGTTACGAACCTCGCAGCCAGCGGTGACGTCAAGCCCTCGGACATCACCGAGGCGAAGGCGGTCATCGAGCGAAACGACATCGACTACATCGCAAACGGCGTCTTCGAGTCACGGAAGCCGGCGAAGCAACTGCTCGACGAAACGCGAGTCGCCGGCTATCTCCCCGTCACCCCCTACGCGGGGGTCCGGGAAGACTGGGTCGAGAACGACTGGGGCTACGAGGAGATCGCCTACAACATCAACATGCCCACGTTCGAGGTCGTCCTCGGCAACAAACGACCCGAGGAAGCCGGACCCGACGGCTGGGCCGACGAGTGGCTGAACTTCGAGTGACCGCCAATGAGCACACACTCCCCCGAGAACACCACGAGCTCGGAATCGACCGACAGTACCGAGCCGATCATCGAACTGTCCGGCGTCGACTTCGGATACACGTCTACCCCAGTCGTCGCCGACGTCTCGCTTCGGATCGACCCCGGTGAGTACGTTGCGGTCGTTGGTCCGAACGGGTCGGGAAAGTCGACGCTGATGAAGTTGATGCTGGGGCTGGTTCGACCGGACGAGGGCGTTGCTCGGCTCTTCGGCGAACCTTCCCACGAGTTCGACGACGGCTCCCGTCTCGGCTACGTCGCCCAGCACGCCAGCGCGTCCAAAGAGATGCCGATCACCGTCCGCGAAGTCGTAAAGATGGGTCGGTTCCCACACGTCGGCTTCGGTCGTCTCTCCAGTGCGGACTGGGGCATCGTAGACGAGGCGCTTGCCACCGTCGGCATGACGGCGTTCGCCGATCGCCGCGTGACACAGCTGTCGGGCGGTCAGCGCCAGCGGGCATTCATCGCCCGCGCGCTCGCCGGCGAGGCCGACCTGCTCGTGCTCGACGAGCCGACCGTCGGCGTCGACATGGAGTCCGTCGAGGCGTTCTACGATCTCCTGGATTCGCTGAACGGCAACGGTATCACAGTCTTACTCATCGAGCACGATCTGGGTGCGGTCACCGAACACGCCGAACGCGTCGTCTGTCTCAACCGAGAGGTCTACTTCGACGGACCGGCCACCGAGTTCGTCGAGAGCGACTCTCTGGCTCGCGCATTCGGCACCAGCGCGAACCTGCTGGGTGGGTCTCGATGATTCACCTCGCTGCCCTGCCGCTTCGAGTGGGACTGCTCGACCCCGTGTTCGAGCCGCTGTACTGGATTCTGGCGTCCTGGTCGGAGGTTCTGTCGTGGCTCGCCGGCCAGACAGGCCTCGAAATCCTGCGGTACGGGTTCATGCATCGGGCGATCCTGGTCGGGCTCTGCATTGGCGTGATGGCACCGCTGATCGGGACGTTTCTGGTCCACCGCCAGCTCGCGCTCATCGGTGACGCACTCGCCCACACCGGATTCGCCGGCGTCGCGGTCGGACTGTTCCTGAACGCCGTCATCGACCTGGGGGTCTCGCCGTATCTGACGGCCGTCGTCGTCGCGATGATCGCAGCCCTGCTCATCGAGCTCATCTCGGAGGCGACGGACGCCTACAACGACGTCTCGATGGCGATCGTGCTCTCGACTGGCTTCGCGCTGGGGACGACACTGATCAGCATCAACGCAGGCGGGCTCGCTGTCGGTGTGAATCAGTTCCTCTTCGGCAATCTGTCCACCGTCTCGAACGAGAGTGCGGCGATACTGCTGGCGCTGTTCGGCATCATCATCGGCGTGATCGGGCTCACACGCAACCAGCTACTGTACGTCACCTTCGACGAGACGGCTGCTGCGGTGTCGGGTCTCTCGGTGAGCTGGTACAACCGCATCACGGTGATGCTGACTGCGATGGTCGTCGTCGGCGCGATGCAGATCATGGGCGTCATCCTGGTCGCTGCGATGCTCGTCGTGCCCGTGGCCGGCGCGAGTCAGGTCGCGCGGAGCTTCAACGAATCTCTCCTGATCTCGGTCGTGCTCGCCGAACTGGCAGTCATTCTCGGCATCGGAGCGTCGTACTACGGTGAAGCGACCGCCGGGGGCGTTATCGTTCTCGTCGCGGTCGCGATTTACGTCGTCGCCGTCGTGCTCGGGAAGCTCCAGACCGCCTTCGGCGAGGAAGAGACACCCGAGATGGGCAGCATCGATACGACCGAATCCGTATCGAGGGGCGACTAACGATCCCCGAGGACCGAGAACAGAGACCAGATACCTCTCGAAGAGTGACCATCATGTCGAGACGCGGTCGAAACTCAGTACGGGACTGACAATCCGTTCCCGTGGATGTCCGAGTAAGTCAACCTGAACACGGAAGAGAACCTCTTCGAGACGAAGGTGTCCAAATACCAGAGCGGGAGTAGCCTCGACCGGTAGCATCCGACCGTGTTCCGCATAGCAACGTGGTCCCCTAGCTGTCTTCGAAGCATAGCTGTATATCCTGGCTGAGGAGACCTTACAGCGTCTCTCGGACGGAATATTCTCGACTAATGCCATCAACAGAGCAATCGCGACGGGATGTCTTTCGAACCATTGCACAGTCACAGCACGTCGAGTGGCCTGTATACGGGTCGACACCGCTGTACGACCGCAGTTCGGTATCTGCTCTCCAATCAGACATTCGAACAGTCGCCAGAGTCTGGTTCGAACACGACATTCACGACTCGATTGGAGAGTTCGGTTCTCAGTACCCGTTGGGATACGTCGATTTCGGGTCGCATGACGAGTATTCCACATTCGTTGTCTTTCGATACCAGCGGTTCGGGAGATGTACCGAGAGGCCGTCGGTCGGCTGCTGGAAGAGGTTGCAGAGACTGAGGAGTTCTTTCGAGCTGGAATCGTCGCGATCGACATCACCGAAGCCGATCCGTTCACGGGCGACCGAACGGGCCACGAAGACGAGATCATCGGGACGAAAGAGCAGACCGACGAGTACGCCTATCAGTGGGCGACGGTCCAGCTGGTCGGGAACGCCGTCCCAATCGTGCTGGACGCGCGCCCGGTACGGAAAGGAGAGTCACGAAAGGAGATCGTCGAGGACCTGCTGGATTCGGCTGAGGACCTCGTTCATGTCGATAACGTCCTGATGGATCGGGAGTTCGATAGCCAACACGTTCTGGAGATGCTCAGCCAGCGCGGGCTTTCCTACGTCGCTCCGCAACGGATGCAGACCAGCGAGAAAGCGCAGGCGAAGCGATTGCTCCACCGTGATCAAGATCGATATGAGACTGACTGGAAGCTCCACCTCGGGAAGAACGAGTGGCACGAGACAACGCTAACCTACCGACGGAAAGAGGACTCTGAACACGAGGACCACCGGCAATACTCGGTGTTCATGACGAATCGGGAGAGCGGGTACCTCACTGAGTACGGTTACCGGTGGGAGATTGAGAGCGGCTACAAGAACATCAAGCGGTTTATGGCCGCGACAACCTCGAAGCATTTTGGACTCCGGTTTTTCTACTTCGCGTTCGCCTGTCTGCTGTACTCAATCTGGCGAGCGGTTGATTTGCTCGTCCAGGCCGCATTGACCGGCGAGTACGAGCATTCACCGATCGTGACGGCCGACAATACGCTCACGCTGCTAAAGAAGGAGACCGGAATCGGGTAGATAGCCGCTCAGTCTGGGCTAACGCCGATTCTCTGAGTGGCAACGCTGTCGGCACTCCCAGAAATCCACTGATATAGTTGAAAGCATGACATGCGGTGTCGCTTGAGAGGCGATCCGAAGCAGTTTCTGATCTCGGATTCGGTTGAAACCTCGCATCACAGGCTCGCTATCCCCGGTGTAGTCTCAACATCCCACTGGTGGATTTCTGTATATCGCTATGCACTTTATCACATCGCAAACTATACGCTCAGTACACTCTACTACACGAGAACAGACGAATCAGCCGAAACAGCAATCACTCTTGATTCATCGAGGAATCGTAAGTAGATATTAGTGGATGGCCGCCGTCCGGTAAGCCGAGTCGATGACAGCCAGCGAATCCGGGGGTTCTGACGGGGAAGATGACCTTCGAGACGCCCTCGATGCTTACCTGCGCTCGAAGGGCAAGGGGCCGAACAACGAGTCGGGGGCGTACCGACGCAACGCCGAGCGCGAACTGGAGCGCTTCGCCGACTACTTGCGCGACGACGGAACTACATCGCTCGCCGAGATCGACGCCGGCGATCTCCGCAACTACATCCGCGACGAGCTGACGACGCGGGGGCTCAAGCCCCAGACGGTCCACAAGTACTACGGCTACGTCTCGGCCTGGATCGGCTGGGCGCAGCGCGAAGGGCTCGTCGACGAACACTACGGGATCCGCACCGACGCCCGTGAACCGCTCCCTGACCGGGACGGGCGCACCGAAGAGCGCCAACAGACGTGGCGACGCGAGGACCGCGAGGCGTTCCTCTCATATCTCGACGAACGCGCACACGAAGCGATCGACGCCGACGGCACCACTGCCTACGCGGCGACGCGAGACCGGGCACTCGCCTACCTGCTGGCCTTCGCAGGCGTCCGTGGGGCTGAGGTCCTCGCGATGCCCGACGACGATCGGCGCGACGGCGCGAACGCGGGCGACCTGAGCAACGCTGTCGACGCGCTCGACGTGCTCGGGAAGAGTCAGGCGTGGGAGACGCGGGCGGTCCCTCCACAGGCACGCCCCGCGATCGAGCGCTGGCTGACCGTCTACGATCCCGAACCGGAGTGGCCGCTGTTCCCCAGCTTCCACTACCCGTCGTTGTACGACCGACTGTCCGACGACGTTGACAGCGACGCACTCTCTGGCTACAGCGACATCTTCGCGGCGTTCCGCGACACCGACGCCCGTCCGCCGGCACTCACGACGGACGGCGCTCGCAGGCTGTTCAAGCGACTCTGCGCCGACGCCGCAATCGAGGTCGCCGAGGGCTACCTCCAGCTTCACGGCGCTCGTCGCGGTGTCGGCCGCGTGCTCGCGCTGCAGCAGGGCATCGACGCCGCCGCCGACCAGCTCGACAACTCACCCGAGGTCGTTCGCGAAGCCTACTCCGAGGTCCTGGCGTCAGAACGAGCGGCGAAGACCGGTGACGCGTTCGAACAGCACGATGGGGACGAGTAAACCGATGCCGTCGACCCGCACGGTTCGGCAATAGATGCCAAATTCGACGGCGAGACCGAACTGAACGACACGAAGATGGTTGCCCTCGACGAACTGGACGACTCCTGTCTCGAAGACCCGCTGGCGTACCCCATCGATCAGGCCATCACGTACTGTTTGATGTTGTAGACCGTACACGTCAGGACAATCTCACGGTACTATTCACGCGCTCGTCCAGCAGAACCATGCGAATACTTCATAGCCAAATTAACGGGTTCGATCACAGCCCACTGAGTGTATCGTCGATTCTGGCGTTATGTGCGTGCCGTACGGTGCGATGATGCGGTATGAATCGATCGAAGTTGGATTATACGAATTCGTCACCACTGGAGTCTGATGACTGTGTCTTCAGCTACGATTCCAGTGCTGGCTACAGATTCAATATAAGCGTGTGATCAAACCATCGCTCTTGTGAAGCACGTTGTTGATTTTCAGAGTGCGGCGTTGAGAGCATGTTTGAGTGCTTCGTCACCTGGTTTTCTGTAGAGTTCACGGCGGAGTTCGAAGGCTCTGAGATACGGCGTTAGCTTGTCTTTCGAGACGCCTCGATGGGGCGAGAGCCACCGTCGCGTCAGCGACGCGTGGCTCTCGCAGCCGTTGACGTGTACTTCGCCATCAGCGTATTCACCGTCGCTGTGGACGACGTATTTGCGGGTGAATGAGTCGTCGTCTTCTAGTGGGTCGTAGGCCCGAAATCCGTCCGTATAGACGGTCAGTGACTCCTCTTCGTGGTCAGCAAGCAGGAGTCGAACGGTCGATTCGTCAGCGGATTTCGCTGGCACGACGTACCGCTCGTCCGAACCACGATCGACGAGCGTGAACACCGGCGGTTTGTCGCCGTCGTACGATCCCCGTCCACGCGTGGACAGGCCACGCGAGCGCGACTCCTGGTCACGCTCGCGGCCTTTGAGACCAGCAGAGACGTACACTTCGTCGATTTCGACCGGTCCAGACAGCGTAATCGAAGGCGCGTCGAGAGTTCTGGCGAACTGCTCGACGTGCCGTCTCACCGTCCGGTAGGAACAATCAAGCTCTGCCTCGATTTGCCGAATACTCGTGTTGAACCGTAAGAACACGTAGATCGTGAAGTACCATTCTTTGAGCTTCAGCTTCGAGTGAGCGAAGATCGTGTCGGTCTTGTCGTTGAACGTGCGACCGCAATTCTTACACAGATACCGTTGATACACCCGGTAGCTGCCGTTTCTGACCGTCAGGTCAGAACGGCAGCGGGGGCACTCGACGCCATCACGCCAGCGAACCTGTTCCAGCAGGTCCGCTGCAGCCGATTCCGACACGAACCGGCTTATTGGGAACATATCGGGCACCGCTAGCGCGGTGCCCTTGCCCTCTTCGACTTTCAGCTCCAGCCATCGCTATCAACAATCTCCTTCGCAAGAGCGTCAAACCATAATTAGAAATATAAAATACGCTACTATAATTTATTAGAATCTCTGATATAGAAATGAATAAATATATGATGGAAAATGAGTTTGTATGGCTACACGAACGAAAGTAATTTCTGTCTTTTTGACGGTACTTCTCGTGACCGCCACGTTCACGCCAGCAGTAGCAGCAGGATTACCAGCGAGTAGTGTCGGAAACGAGTCGACGCCGATCGATAGTGTCGGCAATCAGCCGACCGACACCGAGACGCCGACAGACGTACAGACACGAACGGAGACTCCTGCAACAGAAACTGAGTCGGAAACAACTGCAACAGAAACGACGACCTCTGGGGCTCCAACGAGTACGCCGACGGCGACGACAGAGACCGCCATACCGGTAACGCCGACGGAGACGAGAAACCGTTCCAAGGTGTCGGTCCCCGACAACGCACCGCCCCGACTGAAAAAGTCGGCCGCACTGGCGATTGTCGATCGGATCAACGCCAGTAACTCGCGTCACGTTGCACGCGCACGCGATCGCATCAACGGAACGCGGTCTGACTATCGTGGACCAGTTCGTGTCTCGAGTAGACAGGTATTCACCGACGACGGTATCGCGGTGCGGGCGTTGATGCGTCCCGCTCAAACGGGACACAGCAACGAGACCCGGCGCGCTGTCAGCCTCGTCTACCAGGCCGACAACCAGAGTGCTCGCATGGCCGTCGAAGACGCACGCTACGTCTTGAACCACTACGAGGGTGAACTCTCGGCGGCCAACCGCCAGCGAGCCGAGCGCCAACTTGAGGTTGCCGAGACGGCCCTCGACCGAGCAAATAAGTGGGGCACTCGCGACGCAGAGGGCCAGGCGTTCTACAAATCACGTGCGACGGCAATCCCGCATCTCCGGACTGCCTACCAGCATGCACAGAAAGTCGTCGAGTTTGTCGGCCGCGATGTCGACACGACAGCGACGATCGACCGACGTGTCGATCCCGTTCGGTCCGGCAACGACACCCGGCGGTACCGCATCGCGGGGAACGTCACCACCGTCGACCCCGCCGCTAATGAACAGGTGACGATCACGATCAACGACAATCAGACGGTTACCACCAACGCCACGGCACGCCGCGGTGGCCACGGTCTGAACCGTTCGTACACGACGACGATCAATCTGACCGAGCAGGTGAACCGGATCGAGGTGACGACCGACGGAGAGACGGAGTCACCGGCCGTGCTCCGACTCGACGGTGACGGACTCCCCGACACCTACGAGCAGTCGGTGGCCGGAACTGATCCACTGAATCCGAACAGCAACTCCTCGCAGACAGCCCGTGACGAGAGCGCCAACGAGACAGTCGACGGGTGGGAGGACTTCGACGGTGACGGCCTCACGACACTTGAGGAGCGCCAGACCGGGACCGATCCGTTCGTGGCGGACACCGACAGTGACGGGCTCGCAGACCGTGTCGAGATGGCCTTCACCCAGACCGACCCGGTCGTCGCGGACACCGACGACGACGGCACTGTCGACGGTGCTGAAGACCCCGACGGAGACGGCCTGCACAACGCCGCCGAGTACGCGAACGGAACCCTGCCCCAGATCGCCGACACCGACGGTGACCAACTGACCGACGGTGAAGAGACTCGAGAGTACGGCACGAACGCGACCAACCGAGACACCGACGAGGACGGCCTCGGAGACGGTGAAGAGATCGAACTCGGCACCGATCCGCTCGATCCGGATACCGACGGCGACGGCGTCCTGGACGGCAACGAGACGTTCACGACGACCGCGACCAACGAGTCACTCGGTGTCTCGGTCGAGATAACCGGTCGGGGCAACGTCGCGGAATCGGTCTCGGTTAGCGAGAATCAGCAAGATTACCTACAGAACGGGCATATTGCAGATGCTGCGGTCACGTCAGTGACGTCCTTCGAAAGTGAGCGATCATTCGATAACGCGACGCTGACGTTCGAGTACGATGACGAGACCGTGCCAGCTGGTGACGAGTCGAATCTATCTGTATTCTGGTACAACGAGTCGATCGGAACGTTCACGCCAGTCAACTCAACAGTCGATACCGACTCAGATACCGTGACAGCGAACGTCTCGCACTTCTCGCGGTACGTCGTGTTCCATCGTCAAACATGGCTGGCACCATTCCAGCAGGATCCGCCAGATGCAGATGAGGGACGCGGCGCAGAGATCAAGAACACGACAGTGCTCAACGAGACGTTTGACGACGGCCAGCTTGACGGATGGAACACCTCGACGGCTGGCGATGCGTTGGTTACGGTGCAGAACGACCAGCTCCAAATGCGCGTCTACAGATGTTCCCGGGCGCAGGCTTCGCGACCCATCAGGACCGTCCAGGGAAACATCACAGTGTCGTTCGACTGGGGCCACGCAGCAGACGGGTACTGGGAGTATCCCGAGTGGGCATTCCGTAATGCCAACACTGGTGAGCGAATTCCCTACACTATCGTCAAGGGTGAAGATGTCAGTAGCGTCGATAATCCAGGCCAGTCACGAACGGGCTCTCTCGTGGCTCGCGCGGCGGTCGACGGCGAGGTTCCGATCGAGTTCACGCTCCGTCCATCGGTCTACTGTAGCAACTCCGATCACAAAGACACGTACTTCACAGTCGACAATATCCAGGTGACCGAGACCAACACCTCGTCGGTGACCGATAGCGACGGTGATGGTATTCCGGATTACCGCGAAGAAGCCGGCCTGCTAGTAGGTAACGGAACGAGAATCGAGACAGACCCGACTGCGGCCGACACCGACGGAGACACCCTCACTGACAGTCAGGAGTTCGACTTCGACGATCCCGAGACCCATCCGACGACAGATCGGGAATTCTATGACACTGTCAGCGATCCGAACAAGCGGGACACTGACGGTGACGGTCTGAACGACGACATCGAACGGGAGGGCTGGGATATTCCGGTCGTCTCAGCTGACGGCGCTGACAGACCGCTCCGCTTCGACTCAGCGTGCCAGCAGCGAGAAACTGACAGCGGGACCATCGAATGGAAGGGAGAAGACTGTACGCCAAATGACTATGTCCTTCAAGTCTCGTCTAGCCCGCTTACCGCAGATACCGATAGAGACGGTCTCACGGACGACGTCGAGCGTAACCGAACCTACACCGATCCGACCGCCGAGCGCACGTATCAGGTGACCGTCAGCCACCAACAGTTCGTAAATCAGATCGAGTCGAATGGGAATCTACGACTGGCGAGAATGCTCGAAATTATCGACGAGAACCAAGCACTATCTGACCTCCACCTTTCCGACGCTACTGACGACTTCGACTTCGTCATGACCGATGGCGACTCGCCGCGCGATCAAGCAGTGTTCACTGCACTTGATGGCGATAAGAGGACAGACCGCTGGCTCGATTCGGTCGAAGAGCGTTCTGAGAACACGGATCCATGGGACCCCGACTCGGACGATGATGGCCTCACTGACGGACAGGAGGTCCATGGACTCACACAAGACCGGACTATCGGCGACTACCTGCAAGAAGATGAAGATGTGACGTTCACGACCGAACCGACGAACCCAGACAGTGACGGTGATGGGTACTGGGACGGTTGGATCGGTGTCTACGACGTTGGACGGACTGACAACGTCGTACTGTATCGCGACCATCTCCAAAGTGGCGACGGGATTGAAGCAGACGAGATGGTCTCCGAGCAGGCAGGCGTCCACGATATTGAAGAAGTCTCTTCGGCACTTGGAGCAGATCTTGATCGCGACGATGACATAGAACACTCGAACATCCATATCGGTGAGCTACATTGGCAATTCTACGACGATAGCCAACTGGGGCACCCGAACGATGAGGAAACTACGCCATCCCCCTGTATAACTGTTGAAGTTGACTACGACGATGATGTCGATCAAGCCGCCTTTGATGGGATCAACTGGTCGGAGAAGTTCTATCGGTTGTATGGTATGGATGTATCATACAATATTGATGAGGAACTAGACGACCAAGATCTTGCAGCTGATAGACTTGACTTGGACGACGAGCGTCCGCCCACATCTCGTGACGATATTGACGAGATTGAGGAGAAGTTCCACAACAATCAGGATAGCGTCTACCTCTATTTAACGACTCAAGGTGCCGGAGGGTGGGCAGGAACCGGAGGGCGTGCCTCCAGTGATGGTGGTGGAAACTTCTTGGAGGACTACGGTATTGTGATTTTTGAGTTCAGTAGCCCACCGCCGAACCAAGTGGCAAAATTGCAGAAGGTGATCTCTCACGAAACTGGTCATGTGCTGTCTGTGGGGAAAAACGATGATCCCAACGACTTCTTGGGTAGTCCACGCGAACGGTATAGTGGGAGTCCGGACGATGGCACCCCCGAGCGGGTGATCTTGGAGACTGAAGAAGAGCAACAGCGCTACACACAGTGGAGCGTCATGCGTGCAGGTTGGAGAGAGACAGAATCATTGGCTCCCCCAATGAACGGGAACTATACCCCATACAGTATAGAGGAACTGCTGACGATCGAATTCAATAATGCTGTCGGAGAAACCCATGGTTTAGCGAGAGGCCCCGCATGATCAATCTCGAATCATTGAATCGCCACCGATTCGGCTTGCTCGCGACGATGCTACTCCTCGTTGGAGTGGTGCTCGGGGCCGCTATCGCTGCCTCGTTTGTCTATCCTCGCCCACCACCAGAGCAACCCGCTAGTCTCCACGTGCATGGTGAACTTGAGCAGGACAATGAGACAGTCGTCTTCGATGGACGAGCAGAGTTACATGGCGGGATAATGGGTGATTCGGTAAAGGGTGTCCGTGTGCTGTTCTACAACACGACAGCCATCTATCGGACTGTGCAAGTCGGCACGCTGATAGCCACAACCGGCAACGATTCGGCTTGGAAATCCCCGATCACCATCACGCTCGCACAGACACCGGCACACGTAACGATCGAGTACGAATCGTTCAACAACGCCGATCAGCGGCCGCTTGTGACTGAGGGTTTGAGACAGCAGAATGGAACACTCGTTCCCGACACCGGGAGCTGATGGCTTGGTACCCAGAGGAGTTCTCCACTAGATCTGTTCAGGATTTTGCCGCCGACTAACGGTTACTGATGATGAGATCGAAAATCGATGCGATCTGACCGCTGTGCTCTGTTGAATCCGATGACGGCGATTGGATAGCGTTGCTGTGAAGGTGGAAGCGAAGCGGAGAGAGTGAATGTACCAATGCCACTCTTCCGCTTCGTTACACAAGCCGCATCGCTGGCTCAAAAACGCTGTGCCGCCAGCCCCACGGCGGTGGTGAGTGACCCGGCTGGCAACGGATTTGCGGATTGGAAGCATCTGACGCTGCATTTCTTGCGGATCCACATGGACGCGAGCTACCGCGAGATCGTCGATTGGGCGAGTGAGATGGATCGCGTTCGTGGCCTGTTGCAGTTGGCTCGGACCGACTTCCCGGCCCCCTCGACGCTGTGTCGATCCTTCGAACGGGTGCCGATCCGTATCTGGCGGCAACTGCTCCGTCGGTCGGCGACCCGCTGCGATCCCGGCAATCATGGGGCGCTGGATGCCACGTTTTTCGACCGTGAAGCGGCATCCAGCCACTACGTCGACCGGTCGGATCGCCACATACGCACGCTGAAAACGACGGCCCTCGTAGACACGGAGGCGTGTGCCGTCCTCGACCTCCACTGCTCGGCACACTGGCCCCACGATACACAGGTCGGCCGTCAAGTGGCGCTGCGCAATACCACTGAAATCGAGAGTCTCGCCGGTGACAAAGGCTACGACGATCAGTCACTGCGGGACGCACTGCGTTCCGAAGGCGTCCGGCCGGTCATCAGACACCGCTTGTTCGCGCACTACGATCACGCCCACAACGCACGGTTGGACAGCGATCTCTACGGGCAGCGATGGATGGCCGAGACCGCATTCTCGGCCATCAAGCGCCGATTTGGTCCGCTGTCGGGCCGAGCGCGTGGTACCGCGAATTCCGAGAACTGGTACTCACCGTCGCCGTCTACAACCTCGAACAAGCCATCAAGGAGTGATCGCTACGCCGTCCCTGGATTCAACAAGGCAGTCTGAACGGGTTCATCGATACGCGCCAGAGAGTCCCGCTGGCCGAACCGCCGTCGCAGTCGTCGCGTCTCTGATTGGCGTGCCGGCAGCGGTCGTCGGGTTCTTCGGACTGGTCGGTAACCTCGTGGCCGGATTCTTGCTCCTCGTCCCCGCTCTGGCGATGCTCTACGTCGCCGCGCAGCTAACGGTCGGTGTCGTCAAGCAGGCGAACGACGCCCCGAAACCCCGATTTCACGACGAGCGAGACGACGCGGCCGAGACACCAGTCGAAACCCTGCGACGGCGATACGCCGAAGGCGAACTGAGCCACGAGGAATTTCGGCAACGCCTCGATCACCTTCTCGACACTGAGACGTCGAAACGAGCGTCCGACGAATGTGACCGTCTTCTCGAATAGATTTTCATCGAAACTGCAATATTGGACCCGGGTTCGATCGCCCCTTTTCGACAGCTATCACGTCACAGTGTCGTACCGACGAACAGTCTCTACCGTCCCGTTCGCTCGTGTCGAGAAAGCGGCCAACGAAGTCGAATTTCTTGGCGTCTCCCCCGTTCGCCGTCGGCGGTCTCGCTCGCCGCGCTGGGACGACGGCGAAAGAGTTTTTCTGAGTGGCCCCAATATTCGACAGGAATGACGCTCCCTATCGACCCGACACAGATCGATCCCGACGACATCGGCGAGGCCCAGACGACCCTGGAGATGGACCACGAGGACGCCGTCGAACACGTCCGAGAGGTGTTTACGGCTGCAGGCTTCGGCGTTCCGGTCGAGTTCTCGCCGTCGGAGATGCTCAACGAGAAGGTCGACGCGGACCGGGACCCCTACTACGTCCTCGGTGCCTGCAACCCGGCCGTCGCGGATCGGGCGCTCGACGCGACCGACAACCGGCTCGGCGCGCTCATGCCCTGTAACGTCGTCGTCTGGGAGGAAGCGCCCGGCCGACAGCGCGTCTACCACGTCTCGATCATGCGTCTCGCGCGCCTGGTCGGCATGGCCCCCGACGACGACGTGATGGCCGATATCGTCGCCGACACCGGAGAGATGGTCGACGAAGCCTTCGAGAACCTCTGAGATGGGATTTCACACGTTCGACGCCGCGCGGGCGGACAAGCTGGAGGACGCGGCCCGGCGGTACCGCGCTCTCTCGGCCGAGGAACTGCTCTGGGCGCTCTCGCTGGACGGCGACGACGTGATCGCGGATCTCGGCAGCGGGACCGGTTTCTACACCGACGACGCTGCTGCCATCGCGGACACGGTGTACGCCGTCGACGTACAGAGCGAGATGCACGACTACTACCGGGAGAAGGGCGTTCCAGACAACGTCGACCTGGTGACCAGCGGCGTCGCCGACCTCCCGCTGGCCACTGACAGTCTCGACGCCGCGTTCTCGACGATGACGTACCACGAGTTCGCGGACGAGGCTGCCCTCGCGGAGATCGCACGGGTGCTGACCGACGGCGGGCGACTCGTCGTCGCCGACTGGGCGGCCAGTGGCAGCGGCGACGCCGGTCCACCTCTCGACGAGCGCTTTACGGCGTCGCAGGCGACGGACGCACTCCGAGACGCCGGCTTCACCATCGAACACGACGCCGTTCGCCCTGAGACGTTCCTCGTGATCGCCACGAGACGGTAGGCCGAACTCCGTTCTGCTAGATGTTTTCGAGCGGCCGAACAGTCGCCCGGTGGGGAATCGTCGCTCTCACCGACGGTTCTGGATCGTCCTTTCAGCCACTCAGAGTCACTGTACGGCGCTGCCACGTTCGCCAACTGTTGTAGATTTTAGGCTATCCTAAAATCGAAGGCCATTTATCACTTTAGGATGGACTAAAACCTACGGTGAAAGACGGCGGAGACGAGGCACGACCGACGCGAAGAAAATGCATATTGGCGAGTGGTCGGGCGAGGTCACCGCCGACGAGCTGCCGACGATACCAGGGGACGAACGGCTGTTCGACCGCGAGGCGCTCGCAGCGGCCGTCACCGGGTCGAACTAACCGCTGATCCGCGGTCTTTTCGCTGTCTCGCTGCACCGGTCGCTCCGGCGTTCCAGTCGCTCGAAACCACCGGACGACGACCTGACGGACGCGAGCGAGAGAAACACTTATTACGTTTTAGGCTAGCCTAAAGATCAACGGGTGAAATTCTACATGAGAGACGAGGCCAGTCGTGGCGTCTCGAGTACAGCGGTCGAGCGGCTCCGGACGACCCTGCAGACGGACCGCTGGCAGAGCGCCGATCGTGCGCTGCTCGCGAAGATGCTCGCGGAGTTCACCTACGAGAAACTCCTCGACCCCGAGGAGTACGCCGTCGACGGCGACTGGCGCGTCTATCGCGTCCCGCTGGGCGACACCACCTACGAATTCCGGGCACAGGAGCGGGTCTTCGACAGCTACCGCGTCGATTCGTCGTCGATCCGGAAACGCGTCGGCGACGGTGCGTGGACGGCGGCGAGCGACGCGATCCAGTTCCTGCTCGACGCTCGCGAGACGCTGGGGATCGACGATCAGACGGCGAGTTACCTCGTCCGGGAGTACAACAACACGCTCCTGGCGGACACACACATCGACGCCGACGCCGCCGACGCCGCCGACAGCATCCTGGATCTCGACGCGATGGAGATCGAAGGGGAGATGCGGGGTCACCCGTGGTTCACGGTCAACAAGGGGCGTGTCGGTTTCGACTACGAGGACTATCTCCGGTACGCGCCGGAGAACCAGCGTCCCCAGTCACTGCAGTGGGTCGCAGTTCGCCGGTCCGAGGCGACGTTCGCGAGCGTCGACGGGCTCGATTACGACGGGCTGATGGAGACACACCTCGGCGACCACGTCGGCGAGTTCGAACGCCTCGTCTCGGAGCAGGGTCTCGAACCCGCCGGGTACTACCTCATGCCCGTCCACGAGTGGCAGTGGCGGGACACGCTGGCCCAGCTGTTCGCGCCCGCGATCGCGGCCGACGAGATCGTGCCACTCGGAGACGGCCCCGACACGTACCTCCCTCAGCAGTCGATCCGGACCCTCACCAACCGTTCGGACCCGACGAAACCACACGTCAAGCTTCCGATGCGGATACTGAACACGATCGTGTATCGCGGTCTACCGGGCGAGCAAGCGCTGGCCGCGCCCCGCGTGACGGCGGCGGTCAAGGAGATTCGCGATCGGGACCCGTTCCTCAGTGACGAGTGTGACCTCGTGCTCCCCGGCGAGATCGCGAGTATCAACTACGAGCACCCCCAGTTTTCCCAGCTCTCGGGCGCGCCCTACCAGTACCAGGAGCTGCTGGGCGCGGTCTGGCGCGAGAGCGTCCAGTCGTTCACGACGGCCTCCGAGCGGGCGGTACCACTCTCCGCGCTGTTCCACCGCGATCTCGACGGCTCGCCCATCGTCTCCGAGTTCGCCTCTCGGGCTGGGCTCTCGCTGTCGGACTGGATCGACGAGTTCCTCGACGTCCTCTTCGAGCCGTTGCTGCACTACCTGTACAAGTACGGACTGGTGTTCATGCCACACGGGACGAACGTCCTCGTGATCCACCGGGACGGACGCCCGGTCCGGATCGCGGTCAAGGACTACGTCGACGAGATCGCGCTGAGCGACGAACGCCTCCCCGAGGCGTCCGCGATTCCCGACGATCTGTACGATCATCCCGACATCCTCCATCAGAAGGGGCCAGAGGCGCTGTGTCAGCACATCTTTGGGACCGTGTTCATCTGTGTCCTCCGATACGTTTCCGACCTCCTCGAACGGGAAGTCGGCTACGAGGAGACGACCTTCTGGCGGCAGGTCCGGGACAGCATCGAGCGGTACCAGTCGGCACACCCGGACCTGGAGCAGCGCTTCGACCGCTTCGATCTGTTCGAACCCGAGTTTACCCGCCTCTGTCTGAACCGCGGCCGCCTGACCGACTACGGGTACAGCGACGATCCCGAGCCACCGGGTGTGACCGCTCACGGGACCGTGACGAACACGCTCGCCGAGTTGGGCGACGATAGCCGGTAAGCGACGAGAATAAACCGTGTGAAACGGTTCGCTCACCGACCGCACTGCCGTCGCGCTCGGGCGTGCAGTGACTTTCGACGGTTCCAGTCTATCCGCCGGCTGCTGACGGTCGGTTAGCTCTCGGTGTATTATTTCGAATATTTCGAGTTTCTAGGACTTTTCCGCGATTTTTTACTAGAACTCCAACTATTACCAGTAGCTTTTTGTTTTTAGGCAGGCCTAAAAACAATCGATGACGAGCCATCACACGCTGTCCGGAGGGACGGCCTCCCGGACCGGAGGTGATCGTGAGTGAACTACGCTGACGCGACGGCCGACCAGTTGCTCGCCCAGCAGGCCGCTCGCGAATCGAGCGCGCGGACCTATCCGCGATATCTTCCGCTGGCGATCGAGACCGCCTCGGGACTGACGGTCGTCGACGTCGACGGCAACGAGTACTACGACTGTCTCGCGGGGGCGGGGACGCTCGCTCTCGGACACAACCATCCGGCCGTCGTCGAGGAGATGGAGCGCGTGCTCGCCGACGGGCGAGCCATCCACACGCTGGACATCACGACGCCGGAGAAAGAGCGGTTCGTCGACACGCTGTTCGACTGTCTCCCCGACGAGCTGACAGACACCGCGAAGGTCCAGTTCTGTAGCCCCGCAGGGACCGACGCGGTGGAAGCGGCACTGAAGCTCGTCAGAACGGCCACCGGAAATCGGCCGATCCTCGGCTTCCAGGGCGGTTATCACGGGATGACTGGCGAGGCGTTGAGCCTCATGGGCAACACCGGACCGAAGGAGTCCTTGCCCGGACTGTCCTCGGCCGTCCACCATCTCCCGTACCCCTACACGTACCGGTGTCCGTTCGGGGCGGGCGGCGACGAGTGCTGGCGAACCAGCGCCCGGTACGTCGAACGGGTGCTCGACGATCCCGCGAGCGGCGTCGTCTCGCCCGCCGGCATGATCTTCGAGTCGGTCCAGGGCGAAGGAGGGTCCGTTCCCGCGCCGGCCCCGTGGTTGCGCGAGATCCGGCGTCTCACCGACGAACACGACGTGCCGCTGATCGCCGACGAGATCCAGACCGGGCTCGGTCGCACCGGAGAGCTGTTCGGCTTCGAGCACGCCGACATCGTCCCCGACGTCGTCACCGTCTCGAAGGCCGTCGGCGGTGGGCTTCCGCTCGCGGTCGTCGTCTACGACGAGGAACTCGACGGGTGGGAGCCGGGAGCGCACGCGGGGACGTTCCGTGGCAACCAGCTCGCGATGGCGGCCGGAACGGTGACTATGCGACACGTCCTCGACAACGACCTCGATGCACACGCCGCAGCGATGGGCGAGCGGCTCCGCGAGCGTCTCGAAGACACCGCTGCGATCAGCGAAGCGGTCGGAGACGTTCGGGGACGTGGCCTCATGCTGGGCGTCGAGTTCGTCGATCCGGCCGGCGAGCCCGGCCCGCAGGGCCATTACCCGCCCGACGGCGACCTCGCAGAGCGCGTTCAGGCCGAGACGTTCGATCGCGGGCTCATCGTCGAGACCGGCGGGCGCGACGGCGCGACCGCTCGGTTCCTCCCGCCGTTGGTCGTCTCCCCGAGACAGGTCGACGACATCGCCGAGCTGTTCCACCGCAGCGTTCGCGCGGCGATCGACGCCGACGAACGCGCGGAGGTGCTCGCATGAGCGGCGGGGCTCCCGACGCGACGGAGCGCCTGGACCAGCCACCGGTCGACGACGCGTTCCTCGGGAGCGACGAGGGAAACCGCGCGTACGCGGCTGCGGCCGACGCGGCGACACGCGCCGTCGTGACCGCGACCGACCGCGCGACGCCGTACTCCGGCGCTGACCCCGACACGCTCCGCGACCGGTTCGCGGGACGGCGTGTCCTCCCCGAGCGCGGGCAGTCTGTCGAAGAGACGCTCGGCGAGGTCACGGACGAGGTGCTCTCGTCCGTCGTCGGCGTCTTCGACCCGGACTGTGTCGCTCACCTCCAGTGTCCGCCGACGATCCCCGGACTCGCGGCCGAAACGCTCGTCGCGGGGACGAACCAGTCGATGGACTCGTTCGACCAGGCCCCAGCGCCCTCCGTCTGCGAGGAGCGGGTCGTCGACGCGCTCTGTGACCTCCTGTCGTTCCCTGCCGGCGCTGACGGCGTGTTCACGAGCGGCGGCACCCAGTCGAACCTCCAGGGCCTGCTCTTGGCCCGGGAGTGGTACTGTCGGGAGCGACTGGACTGTGACGTACAGACCGAGGGGCTCCCCGCCGACGCCGACGACCTCCGAGTCGTCACCTCCGAGGCGGCTCACTTCACCGCGGCCCAGGCTACGGCACAGTTGGGTCTCGGCGAGGACGCCGTCGTCGAGGTCCCAACTGACGACGGCTACCGGATGGACCCGGACGCGCTGGACGCGACCCTCGCGGATCTCACAGCGGCGGGGTGCCGACCGTTCGCGCTGCTGGGGACCGCAGGGACGACCGACCACGGTGCCGTCGACCCGCTCCCGGCACTCGCCGACCGCGCAGCCGAGCACGACCTCTGGTTCCACGTCGACGCCGCCTACGGCGGTGCGCTGCTGCTCTCAGAACGCGAGCGGTCGACGCTCGACGGGATCGACCGAGCGGACTCCGTCGCGGTCGACTTCCACAAGCTGTTCTACCAGCCGATCAGCTGTGGGGCCTTTCTGCTCGGAGACGGCAGCCAGTTCCGGCTACAGGACCGCAACGCGGCGTACCTCAACCCCGAGGCCGACGACGAGGCGGGCGTCCCGAACCTCGTCGGGAAGTCCCTCCAGACGACCCGTCGGTTCGACGCCCTGAAACCGTACGTGACGTTCCGAACGCTGGGACGCGAGCGCCTCGCCGACTGGGTCGAGTACGTCGTCGACCTCGCGACCGCCGTCGGCGACGACGTTCGTGACCACCCCGAGCTCGAACTGGTGTGTGAACCACAGCTGAGCACCGTCCTGTTTCGCTACCGGCCCGACGAGGGCGATCCGGACGAGATCAACCCGGCCATCCGCGATCGGCTCCTCCGGGCGGGGCGGGCGGTGATCGCCCGCACCGAAGTCGGCGGGACGGCGACGCTCAAGTTCACCCTGCTGAACCCGCGCGCGACGCGCTCGTCGCTCCGCGCGCTGCTCGAATCGGTCGTCGAACACGGCACCGAGATCGAACGAGAGAGATCGACATGACGCGACTGACACGACACTACGACGACTCGGCGCGCGAGATCGCGCGCCACGCCACGACGCACAGCTTCCTGAACTGCTACTGCCACGAGACTGCCAGTGGGGCGTTTCGACCCGCCGACGAGACGCCGATCGACACCGAGGGGACCGTCCTGTACTGTCCCCTCGAAGCCCAGGGCATCGACCTGTACGCGCGGGTCGCACACCGCTCGCCGACCGGGCGCCACCTCTTCGAGACGCCGGTGCAGTACCGCGTCGAGGAGACGATCCACGACTGTGACTACCTCACGCTCGCGACGCTCCTGACCAAGGAGCTCGAACTGACGCGCGGGGGCGACGCCGATCGGGACGAGCTGCTCGCCCGTGTCGTTTCGAGCTGTCGGGCGACGGCGCGGTTCGTCGACGCCCGTCGTGGCGACGACGCGCTCACCGATCCCGAGGCGACGTTCCGCGAGGCCGAACAGTCGCTCGTGTTCGGCCACCTCATGCACCCGACCCCGAAGAGCCGGCGCGGGATGGGCCGAGACGGGCCGCGCTACGCGCCCGAGCTCGGGACGAGCTTCTCGCTGCACTACGTCAGCGCCGATTCGGCCGTCGTCGAGCAGGCGTCCACGCGCGAGCACAGCGCCGCCGAGTGGGTCGCGTCGGCCCTCCGAGACGATCCGACCGTCTCCGACGACGTCGTCGACCGCCACGTCGACGACGGGCGCGTCCTCGTTCCGCTTCACCCCTGGCAGGCCCAGTACCTGCTCGACCGGGAGCCGGCACGGAGCTTGCTCGCCGACGGGCGTCTCGAATCGCTCGGAGCGATCGGCCGGGAGTTCGCACCGACCTCCTCGGTGCGGACGCTGTACGCGCCCGAGTCCCCGTTCATGGTCAAGGGCTCGCTGGCGGTCAAGATCACGAACGCCGAGCGGACGAACAAGCGCCCGGAGTTGGACCGTGGCGTCGCGATCTCGGAACTGCTCGACACCGAACTCGGAGACGCGATCGACGATCGATTCCCCGCGTTCGACGTGATCCGAGACCCCGCCTATCTGACCGTCCAGAGCGAGAGCGCCGAGTCCGGGTTCGAGGTCGTCCTCAGAGAGAACCCGTTCGCTCCGTCGGGCCGGCGGCGAGCGACGCCGGTCGCGGCGCTGTGTCAGGACGCCATTGCGGGGGCGTCCCGCCTGGAGCGGGTCGTTCGCGACATCGCACAGCGAACGGGGCAAAGCCCCGACGCGGTGAGCGTCGACTGGTTCGAGCGGTATCTGGAGACGGCGATCCGGCCGGTCCTCTGGCTGTTCCTCGAATGGGGGCTCGGACTGGAGGCCCACCAGCAGAACACGGTCCTGACGCTCGACGACGACGGCTATCCGGACCGTGCCTTCTACCGCGACAACCAGGGGTACTACTTCCCGGAGGGTGCCTACGATCGGATCGACGCCGTCTGTCCCGGCGTCGGCCAGCGGGCCGACACGATCTGCCCGGACGCCGTCGCCGACGAGCGGATCCGCTACTACGTCGTCCTGAACAACGCCTTCGGCGTGATCAACGCCTTCGGTACCGCCGGGCTGGTGGACGAACGTCGGCTCCTCGAACTCCTGCGCGACCACCTCTCGTCGCTCCGGCAGTTCGACCGTCCGTCCTCGTCGCTGCTCGACCCGCTCCTCCAGTCCGAGACCGTCCCACGCAAGGCGAACCTGCTCACGCGGTTCCGCGGACTCGACGAACTCGACGCCCCCTCGCTGGACGACCAGTCGGTGTACGCTGCCGTCCCCAATCCCCTGGTCGAGGAGTTCTCACAGGCGGTGATGCGATGACCGCGCCCGCCACGTCGGTCGGCCGCGACGACAGCTTCCGGGCCCACGACGAGACGATCGACCGGACGATCGCGTTCCGTCCGGTCTCGCTGTCCGAGGATCTCGGCCGGCTGCACGCGTGGCTCAACGCCGAACACGTCCAGCCGTTCTGGGACCTGGCAGAACCGCTGTCGGTGTTTCGAGAGACGATGGCGGGGAAGCTGGCGACCGAGGGCGTGGGCTGTTACGTCGGATCGGTCGATCACGTCCCGATGAGCTACTGGGAGTGTTACTGGGCGACAGACGACGAGGTCGGCGAGCACTTCGACGCGAACCCGACCGACCAGGGGCTCCACCTCCTCGTCGGCCCGCCGGAGTTCGTCGGACAGGGGCTGGCCGTCCCGCTCGTCAGAGCGATGCTGCGCTTTCAGTTCACACACGCCGAGACCGACCGGATCGTGGTCGAGCCCGACGTTCGCAACGAGGTCGTCAGACACGTGTTCAGACGCTGTGGGTTCGAACCGGTCCGAGAGATCGCCATGGACGAGAAAGACGCGATGCTCATGTACTGCCACCGCGAGACCTTCGAGGAGACGATCTGGCCCGACGGCCGCGCCGCAGTGGCGGAGGTGAGAGCGAATGACTGAGACCGACCGTGGCCACGTCGACGTCCTCGGTGTGGGACTCGGACCGTTCAACCTCGGGCTCGCGGCCCTGCTCGCGGACACGGACGTCGAGGCGGCGTTCCTCGAACAGGCGTCGGCGTTCGCCTGGCACGAGGGGATGCTCATCGAGGGAGCGACCCTCGAAGTGCCGTTCCTCGCGGATCTGGTCACGCTCGCCGATCCGACCAGTGAGTACAGCTACCTCAACTACCTGCGCGAGACCGACCGCATCTACGAGTTCTACTTCTACGAGACGTTCCAGGTGCCTCGTCGGGAGTACGACGCCTACCTCGGCTGGGTCGCGGATCGACTCGACAGCTGTCGGTTCAGCCGCCGGGTCACGAGTGTCACCGAGATCGATGCAGGCTTCCGGGTCGAAGCCGTCGACCCGGAAACCGGCGAGCGGTACGCGTTCACTGCCGACGACCTCGTCGTCGGCGTCGGCTCACGGCCCTACGTTCCAGAGCAGTTCCGTGACTGTCTCGGCGACGCCGTCTTTCACACCGCACAGTACCGCGACCGCCGCGACGGCGCTCTCGACAGCGACGCGATCGCCGTCGTCGGTTCCGGCCAGAGCGCCGCCGAGGTCGTCTTGGATCTGCTCGAACGCCAGACCGATCACGGCTACCGCCTCGACTGGCTCACCCGGTCGGACGGTTTCTTCCCGATGGAGTACTCGAAGCTCGGCCTGCAACACTTCACCCCGGAGTACACGCGATACTTCTCCGACCTCGATCGGGAGACCAGAGACGAGACGCTCTCCGAGCAGGACCTCCTGTACAAGGGGATCGACGTGCAGACGAGCGCACGGATCTACGACACGCTGTACGAGCGGTCTATCGGTTCGCGCGATCCCGACTTCGGGATGCTCGCGACGACCGCCGTCGAGGATATCGAGGCGACCGACGACGGGTACCGTCTCACGTGCCACCAGACCCAGCAGGACGAGCGATTCGTCCACGAGGTGGCGACGGTCGTCCTCGGGACCGGCTACCACCGGCCGACGCCGTCGTTCCTGGGACCGCTAGAAGACGCGCTCGAACGCGATCCGAAGGGGCGGCTCCGTATCACCGAAGAGTACCGCGTCGAGAGCGACTGTACGGGGCGGCTGTTCGTCCAGAACGCCGGGGTCCACACCCACGGCGTCGGCACCCCGGATCTGGGTCTGGGCTGTTACCGCAACGCCGTCATCGTCGAACAGCTCACCGGCCGCGAGGTGTATCCGATCGACGAGGACACGGTCTTCCAGGACTTCGACGTCGAACAGTTCCTCGCCGATACGTCCGCCGAGCGCGTCGGCAACCACTACGGAGGCCGCCGATGAACGCGAACGAACGTGCGAGGGCAGCCACGACGCACAGTTTCCTCAACTGCTATCTCCGTGAGACGGGTGCGTACGCCGTTCGCTCGGCAGAGAATACCCCGCTCGACGCGGATCCCGAGGAGGCGATCCACGTCCACTTCGAGACGCAAGGCGTCGACCTGTTCGTCCCGCTGGCGTACGAGTCCCCGACGGGCCGCCACCTGTTCGACCTGCCCGGCGTCTACCGGCTCCCGGACGGCGAGGTACTGAAACTCACCTATCCGACGCTCGTCACGCTGGTGACGACGGAACTGGCAGCGGCGCGGAGTGGCTCGGGTGCCGCCGACGAACTGCTACTGCGGGTCATCCAGAGCTGCAAGAACGTCGAACGGTTTGTTGAAGCACGCCGTGGTGACGGGCTCGATAGCTTCGAGACGACGTTTCTCGAAGCCGAACAGTCGCTCGTCTTCGGTCACCACCTCCACCCGACGCCGAAGAGCCGGGAAGGGATTCCACCACACAAGCGCGAGACGTACGCGCCGGAACTCGGCGGCTCGTTTCGACTGCACTACTTCGAGGTAGCCCCTTCGCTCGTAGAGCACGGCTCGGCGCTGACCGAGAGCGCGCCGGAGTGGATCGAACGGGCGCTCCGTGCCGACGATGCCGTCGACGAGTCCTTCGTCGCCGACCACGTTGACGGAGACGGCATCCTGATCCCGGCCCATCCCTGGCAGGCTGACTATCTTGAATCACAGCCACACGTTCGAGAGCACCTGGGTGATGACATCGTCTCGCTCGGCCCGGTCGGTCAAGTCTTCCATCCGACCTCCTCCGTCCGGACGCTGTACAGCCCAGACGCGCCGTTCATGGTCAAGACGTCCCTCGGCGTCCGGATCACGAACTCCAAGCGAGTGAACAAGCGGCGCGAGTTGGACCGAGGAGCCGCCATCACAGAACTGTTCGATACGGCACTCGGACGGACGGTAGACCGAAAGTTCCCGTCATTCGACATGCTCCACGACCCGGCGTACCTGACAGTGAACGTGGGAGGCGGGCCGGAATCCGGATTCGAGACCGTCCTCCGGAAGAACCCATACCAGGGCGACGCCGGAGCAAACGTCATGCCAGTCGTTGCCCTCTGTCAAGACGGCGTCGCTGGCATCTCACAGCTGGAGACGATCGTCCGGACGCTGGCCGAGCGTGAGGGCCGTACGACCGAGGCGGTCAGCAAGGACTGGTTCGAACAATACCTGCAGACGGCAATCCGCCCCGTCCTCTGGCTGTACCTCGACTGCGGACTCGGCGTTGAAGCCCACCAGCAAAACGGCGTGCTCGAACTCGAAGACGGCTATCCCACGAGCTTCGCGTACCGCGACAGCCAGGGGTACTACATCCCCGAGTCCGCGGCCGACGACCTCGACGCGCTCCTGCCAGGCGTGTGTGATCGAACGGACACCGTCTGTCCCGACGCCATCGCGGACGAACGGGTGCGCTACTACGTCGTCCTGAACAACGTCTTTGGCGTCGTCAACGCGTTCGGGACCGCAGGTCTGGTCGACGAGCGGGCCTTGCTCGACGTATTCCGGACGGAACTGGAACACCTCCGACAGTACGACCACGCAGCATCGTCGCTCCTGACTGACCTGCTCACTGCAGAAACGATCAGTTGCAAGGCGAACCTACTGACGCGGTTCCACGACATGGACGAACTCACCGGGTCGCCCGAGACACAGTCGGTCTACACCGAGATTGACAACCCACTTGTCGCGACACAGGAGGCAAGTCAGCTGTGACTCGGAGAGCCGACGACCGACGACCGACCGAACGACCACTTCACCGGAGAAATCGATGACAAACGACACCACAGTAGCCACCGACGGATCGACCGGCGAACAGCGCGACCTAATCGACGAGGGCGTCCCGTGGGAGACCGACCAGGATCCCTGGCCAGACGACTACCAGGCGGCCGCAACCTTCACGTTCGACCTCGACGCAGGCGAATTGTGGCGGGCGGCAGGGAGCGTCGACCCGGAGTTCGCACGGATCAGCTATCGGGGAGAGTACGGTCCCAAAGTCGGCGTCCCGCGGATCCTCGACGTGTTCGACCGCCACGATGCTCAGTGTACTTTCTTCGTCCCTGGGAAAGTCGCTGCCGACTGGCCGGCCGTCGTCCAGCGAATACACGCGGCGGGTCACGAGATCGCTCACCACGGATACACCCACGACTCGCCACGGAACATGCCCCCGGAACGTGAGGAGCGCGAGTTCAAGCAGGCACTCGACCTGTTCGACGACCTCCTCGGGGAGACGCCCACTGGCTACCGGACACCCGGTGGCACGACGGATCAGACGATGGAACTGGTTCTGGCCGCCGGAATGACATACGACGCCTCCTCGCAAGCGACGGACGTACCGTATCTGCGAGACAGCGGCGACCTCGTCGAGATCCCGAACTGCTACCTGCTGGACGACTTTGTCTACTGGGGGTACAACATGTCCCCGGCGTTTGAGTTCCAGGCAGGAATCGCGCCGGTTCAGCAGGTGTTCGAGGCCTGGCGGGCCGAATTCGAGGGGCTCTACGATCGCCGTCGGCTGTTCGTTCCGACGATGCATCCCCAAGTCGTGGGCCGAGCGAGTCGCGTAGACATGCTCGACCGCCTGCTGGAACGCGTGCTCGCTACCGACGACACCTGGGTTGGGACGTGCGCGGACGTTGCCTCGCACTGGCACGAATCAGTCGTCTGAACGGACAGCCATGGAACTGACAACGACGACAGACCGGGACGGCAGCGAGAGCCAACCGGATCGGTGCCGCGTGTCGACTGAGACTGCCGGCTATAACTGTTTCAAGATATTCGCGACCACGGGGTCGCGAAATTCAGTACAGACGTACAGCCGGCAGTATGAGCACCGGCCGGAGGCGTTCGCGACGACCTTCCCCGACGGGTGTCCGACATGACTCTGTGGGGGCGACTCCGTGCTCTCTTCGACGGCCCGACCGACGACCTAACGACCGGCGGGATAGCCAGGCCGTTGCTCTGGCTTGCCATCCCTATCGCCGTGACGAACGCGCTCCAGACGGCGTACAACCTCGCCGACACGCTCTGGATCGGCCGATACAGCACCACGTCCCTCGCCGCGATGAGCTTCGCGTTTCCGATGGTGTACCTGCTGTTGTCTCTCGGTCTCGGCGTGTCGGTCGCCGGGAGTGTCCTCGTCGCCCAGCACACGGGCGCTGAAGACACGGAGGAAGCCAACTTCGTCGCCTCGCAGACGATCACGTACGCGGCCGTCGCCTCCGTCGTTCTCGGTGCGATCGGCTACCTCTTCGTCGACGACCTGCTGGCGGTACTGGGTGCCTCGGGGGCCGTCCTCACCGAAGCGACCGCGTACCTCCGGATCATCTCGCTGGGCATCGGGTTCCTCTTCACGTTCGTCGTGTTCATCTCGCTGCTTCGGGGCTACGGCGACACAGTCACGCCGATGCTGGTCATGTTCGGCTCCGTCGTCCTCAACGTTGCCCTGGACCCGATCCTCATATACGGATGGGGTCCAGTGCCCGAGCTCGGAATTCGGGGTGCTGCGTTTGCGACGGTCGCCTGTCGTGGACTCGCGGCAGCCTTCGGCGTCGCTCTCCTCCTGTACGGGACCCAGGGGTTACAGATTCGGCCCGCAAAGATGATCCCCGATATCGAATTCGGAAAAAAGATCGGTCGTGTCGGGCTGCCGTCTGCCGTCGAAGAGGGTGCGCGTGCGCTCGCTATCAACCTCATGCTGTTCATCGTCGGACTGTTCCCAACGGCCGTTGTCGCGGGCTACGGCGTCGGCATCCGCGTCTTCTCGCTGGTGGTCCTCCCCGCTGTCGCGTTCGCGAGCGGCGTCGAGACGATGGCCGGGCAGAACATCGGCGCGAGAGAACACGACCGCGCCGAGCGGACCGTCTCGTTCGCGGCGGTCGCCCTGTTCGGTGTGCTGACGTTCGTCGGGCTGGTCGTGTGGGTCGGTGCACCTGTCATCGTGGACGTGTTCACCCGAGACCCGGATGTCGTCGCAGCCGGGGCGACCTTCCTTCGATTCGTCGCTCCGACGTTCGGATTCATCGGGGTCCGGCGGGCGTTCAACGCGGGCTTTCGCGGCGCCGGCAAGACAGGCACCGCCGCGATCATCGTCGTCGGCGTCCTCGGCGTCGTTCGCCTCTCGACAGCCTACGGCGCGGCCGACATCCTCGGACCGACCGGGATCTGGCTCGGGTTCGCACTGTCGAACGTCGTCGGCGGCCTCCTTGCGTTCGCCTGGTACTCCCGGGGGACGTGGCGGGGCACCGACCTGATGGGAGACGCCGGCCCAGAGCCGGCGGACGACGACTGACGGTCCCACACGACCTTTCAGGCGGGAGCAGTTCGTGAAAAGACAGTTACTCCCACTCCATCACCGAAGACTCGCGGAGGATCAGGCGCTGTCCGTGACGATCTCGGCGACGCGCTGGTGGTCGAACAGCTGGTCCTCCGTAAAGATGTCTGGGAAGAACGACTGGGCGAACCGTTCGAGCAGGAAGAGGTTGTGGAGCGGCCCCGCGTAAATCGGACCGCCACGGAACACTGTCTCGTTCTCGACGGCAGTCAACTGGCTGGCGACGGAGTGCTCTCGCATGAACGAGAGGACCGTGTTACGGAACTCTTCTCTGGACTTGTCGCCGTGGCCACGGAGGAGGATTGCGTCCGGGTCGACTTCGAGCAGCGTCTCGTAGTCGAGAGTGCCTCGGTCCGTGGTCGAGAGGCCGTCGACGCCGGTACCAGCGAACGCGTCGGTGATCCCGAGCGTGTGGAAGTGCTCCTTGTTCGCGCCCTTTCCAGAGAGCCGGTACGGATAGAACTCTTCGGGCTCGTTCTCGCCCTGCCACACCAGCGCAGCGTTCGGCCGCGCGTCCGGCCCCGGCACCCGAGCTTCGACATCGGCGACGACGTCGTCGTGAATGGACCGGATCGCCTCGTAGCGCTCGCGTTCCTGGAAGACCGCCGCAACTTTCTCGAAAGCCTCGTACAGGGTGTAGTAGCGATACGTGTGCCAGTCGTCCGTCCGGCGGAAGATCGTGTTCCCGAAGAACGGTGCAATCTCGGACTCTAACTCCTCGATGTCTGACTGTTCGATGTTCTTGTACTTGTTGACGAGGAGGTTCGGATCCATCAGGTGCAAATCCCCTCCGATGTCGTAGAACACCTCCTTGGCGATACCGTCGCTGTATAGCTGTGTCAGTGCTGATACGTCTATCGAGACCCCATCCAGTTCGTCGTAGTGACGCGTAACGTAACGGGACTTGTACCAGACGGACTCCACTGCATCGCCGTGGCCCAGTGCAACCATCATGTCGATGTAGTCCGGATTGTAGACCGTCACCGACTCAGGGACACTGTCGAACTCGACGTCGCCTACTGGTTCCATCGTGACCGTGTACGACCGATTCTCCGTAGTGGTCTCGGCCTGGGTCTCAGAGGTCGTCGGTTGCTCCGTCGAGATCGACTCCGATTCGCTCTCGGAACAGCCGGCGAGAAGGCCGACGCCGAGGAGTGTGGTGCCGCCTTTGATGTATTCTCTGCGCGTCGGTACCCGGTGCGTGGTGTCATCCAGCGCCATAATTTTAGGCTAACCTTAAAATACAAAAGCGTGTCGAATTTTTAGTCTTACCTAAAATATAGGCCGGCGGACGAAACTGCCGCTAGTAGATTTATTGTCGTCCTAGACATTCAAATAATGCTGCATTCGCACAAATTTGGCTGGTTTGTGCCAGTCGCCAAGATTGGACTCCACTGCTCTATCGAAAATGCGGGACGGGAGTGGGATCATAGTGTCTCGGCGAGTTTCTTGATATTGTTGAGCGTGAACAGGAGGATGCTCTCACGGAACTGCCGATGGTAGTTCTAATTCCCACGGGAAAGTAACGCCGGCGGTCTGGGCTTTGACAAGAATCGTTCGAGACGCTTTAGCAACCGCCTCTCGAAATTCACACTACTGGAAAAGTCACCAGAGTAGCTGTTAGCAGCAGTCGCTTCCAGCGCCGCAGACCTCACCGTACTCGAGACCAATCCCGTCGTTGATCGCTTCGTTACACTCGGTCAGCAGTGACTCGAACTCGTCAGCAGTCACCTCCGACTGTGCCATATCGAGGTCTTCACCGAGCGCTTCAGCGGCGATCAGAACTTCATCGTCGGAGGCGCTCAACAGCACCCACCTCCGGATGACTGCGCGAACTCCCGCCTGATCTGTTCGCTGATCACATCGTTCGTCTGTTCGAGTAGCGCCACGAGTTCCTCTTGCGCTGCCCGATGCTGTTGGATCGTCTCGTTGTTCGAGAGTTCGGTCTGTAGCTCCTGTAATTCGCTCATGACTGACGAGTCGAACTCGTCTCGCTGTAACTCCTGTTGTTTTTCTTGGTACGTTTCGAGCAGAGACTGCGCCTCCTCGTCGGCCTCGAGTTGTTCGCTCGCGTCGACGAACTGCTGATAGGTCTCCGAGTCTCGGAGCGTCTCGATGAACGCCTGCAACGACGCTTCGACGGCTGGTGCCTCCGATACACTTTCGCTCACGACACCGTCACCTCCTGTTCCGTCTCCGTAGTGAGTGCGTCCAGTCCGGTGATCTCTTCACCGAACGCGCGTAGTTCGTCCAGTCCAATCGGCTCGTCCTGACGTAGCGGGGCGAGCATCATCGGCACGTCGAACCGATCGTTGATCTTGCCGAGGTACTCCGCCTGCTGAGCGCGGCGATTCTCGAAGAAGGCGTTGTCACCGTATTCCTCGGGGAGCAGGTAGTTTGTGACCACCAGCGAAGTCTCGATCCCGACTTGATCTTTGAGGTCTGCGGCGGCCCGGTAGGCTTCCATCATTGGGGTGTACTCAGGGTACATCACGAACGCGAACGTACTCCGTTCGGGGTCCTTCATCGTCTCGATGACCTCGTCGTACTGGTCGCCTTTCGCGGGCGCGGCACCCTTTGTCAGCGAACCCAAATCCATGAAGCCCTTCCAGTCGGAGGGGAGTTCGAGCAGTCGGAGCGTGTGTCCCGTGGGAGCGGTGTCAAAGACGACGACATCGTAGCCGTCTTCGTCGAAGTAGCTCACGAACTTCTCGAGCGCGGCCATCTCTTCGGCACACGGAGACTCCAGTTCCTCTTCGACGTTCGCAATCGCCGCGTCCACGTCAATCTGTGTGTCCTCCTTGTCTTCGTACATCTCGGTGACGTGGTCGAGGACCTGCGTGCGGTACTCTTCGAGCGCTTTCTCCTGGTCAATCCGTGCCGCGTCGAGGTTTGCTTGACCGACCGATGTCGGCTCGTGGCCGACCGGTTCGCCGAAGATATCCTCAAGATGGGCGGCCGGGTCAGTTGTGACGACGAGCGTTTCGTGGCCAGCTTCGGCGAGTTTCGTCGCCGCCGTCGAGGCAATCGTACTCTTGCCGACGCCGCCCTTCCCAGTGAAGAAAAGATACCGCGTCTCATCGCCCGGTTGGAGCTGGTCGGCGACCGCCTCGGAGTCAGCCATCGACTCGAAGTCGACCGCAGTCTCTGCGTCTACATCGGTCGCCGTCCCAACGTCGACGGTCGCCTCGTCGCCGTCGTACAGTACGCCACCGACATCTGCGAGTAGATCGAGCCCTGCGATTTCGCCCGGCTGGAGTGGGTACGTCGCCATCGCGTCGGCGTCGAACTCCGTCCGTGCGCGCTCGATAACTGCCTGCTCGTCTGCGCGTTTCCCCTGGAAGAACGGATCCTCACACACCGGCTCGGGGAGATAGCCGTTGATGATCAGCAGTTGGGACTCGATCCCAAGCTCGCCGAGGTCTCTTGCACTGCGCTCGATTTCGTCGATTGAGGAGTCCTCGGGCTTGCCGACGAACGCGAAGGACGTACGCTCGCCGTCTTGGAGCGTGTCGATGGCACGCTCGTAGTCCTGTTTGCGCTCTTCCATCGAGGCTGCCGGCCCAATACAGGTCGAGCCGCCTTTCTCCAGTTCAGCGTTCCAGTCGGAGGGCAGCTCCATCAACCGGATCGTGTGACCGGTCGGCGCCGTGTCGAAGACGACCACATCGTACTCGGGGCAGTCCATGAAGTCTACGAAGTTGTCGAAGGCGGCGATCTCTTCGACACACGGGCTGTTGAGTTGCTCCTCGACGGTTTCGAGTTGCTCGTCGTCGAGCAATTGCTGCATCGGTTCAATCGTCTCCTGTCGATACTCCTCGGCCGCCGTGTCTGGGTCGATCTCGATGGCCGAGAGGTTCTCGATGTCGTCGATAGCAGTGACATCGTGACCGATCTCCTGGCCGAAGATATCCGAGAGGTTCGGTGCAGGATCGGTCGTCACCAGCAGCGTCTCGTAGTCGTTGTCCGCGAGCCAAGTCGCCGTCGCGCAGCTCACAGTACTCTTACCGACACCGCCTTTGCCGCTGAAAAAGACGAATTCGGTCTCCTTGCTGGTCGGCTCTACGACCGCTCGTACGTCGGGGGGCGTCGTGCTCATGCGTTAGGCCTCCTGGGTCGGAGTGGCTGTTTCGAGTGCTGCCGCGAGTTCGTCGTACGAGAGGTACTCGGACTTGCCGACAATTTCGTCGTCAACGACAGTGATCGGCAAAATCGATGGACCGTGTTCCTCGACGAGGTCGGAGATAGACTCGGTCTCGAGGAACTGATCGATATTGTGCTGCATGTTCGCCCGAGAGATATCGACATCTTCGAATTCCGCTTCGAGCTGATCGAGTGCGGCGCTGACCTCGACGAGTTCGTCGTCGGGGTCAGGTCCACAAACGCCGGTGGAACAACACATCGCTTCTTCGTACAGGGAAAGTTCAGTCATTGAGCTGAAAGGTGTGTTTTCTCAATTGTCTGGCCATCAGTCCGGCGGTCACCGATCATATCGCAGCTGTTGTTCCATCGCATTCAATTGAGTACTTGTTCAATCATGCTCATAAGATCTTCGGCTCGCACAGACGTAGTCAATACTCTAATCGTGCTAAAGGCACTGAACAGATGGTTCTTCTCGTCGAGTCGTTTGCCTCTGTCGGTAGATCTCCAGTATATCTCACGGAGTGCTAAAGCAACAAGACTGGAATCGAGTGTCCCAGTGCATAAGCCACTCCAGAATACTTAATTCGTTATCTGCTTAATCGATTTGTATGTCATCAACCGAGCGGCTACAACGGTACCTTGCCGACGAGCGAGGTGGGTGTGGCGACGAAGAGGTATGCCAGCGTCTATCGGAACTCGAAGAGATAGACGCGGCCGCAGGTGGGCCTGCACTGGACGAAGACGTTGAATTGCTATCCGCGCTTGCGAACGAGACTCGGTACAAGATTGTTCGTATCCTCCATATCGCTGGCGAAGAGCTCTGCGTCTGTGAATTTGCGCCGCTGCTCGACGTCAGTGACAGCGCAATTAGCCATGCACTGTCCCAACTCACCGACGCTGGACTCATCACTCGCCGAAAAGAGGGGAAGTGGCGGAAATATCGAGCGACAGCACGAGCCAACGCCGTTCTCATCGCTCTGGATGGATCGCGGGAGCTATGATTGTACACAGGAGCGATCAATACGGCCCGTTGATGAACTAACACCCCATTGCTTGGTCGGACGATATTTTCGAGTGAGCCGTCAGCAATGGGTAATAGCCATCGTTCGCTATGATAGATGATGGGTGATATATCCAAGAACAATCCACAGAGGAGTGCTTGACACGGTATAATAAAGGAGACAATCTATGGTACAGCATTATTGGCGAAGTTTGGATTTGTGTGTACAGAATGTGGGGCGAAGCCAGATGTCAGCTGCGTTCGCAGAGCGGGAACGTGATCTACGAAAATCGGGGGATGAGTTCGAGATTCTCTCCGGCGGTACACACCCCGCTGAACGCGTCCACGAGGAAGTAATCACAGTCATGCAAGAACGTGGTATCGACCTCTCTGACCGAACGCCTTGAGAGGTCTCGAATAACGAACTCGAATCGTGCGACGTCGTCGGCCTCGCCAAGTGCCCAGTAGTTGCTTCGTGGCGAACGAGCCCGCGATCTTCGAGTCGCGAGAGGACAGCACTGATGCTCCCGGCGTTCACGTCTGTCGTGATCGCCCTTACACCTTCGCGGCAGACCACATCGACCGTTCGGCCCCGTTCTCGGGCGACAGCCGCGACGCAATCGACCGGTTCCTCAACGAGCACGAACGGGAACTGCGCGAGCGGTACGAGACCTGATTGAGTCATGAAGCTTGTTCAGGGGGTTTAGCTTCAGTATCGAATGCACTCCAGCACTCTTGACTGACTCACGCTGCCGGAATCCAACAGTAGCTCACAAATCGATCGTACTGAGACTTGCTTCGACGAGATTCTCGGGTATGAACGGTGACGTGAGTGTTGGTGAGTAGCCCAGTGCCCGTGCCAGGATGACGTGTGCAGTTGCCTGGACGGACATGATCTGGTCGACGACGTTGTCTTCGTGCATGTCCTGTTCGTGGAACGAGAGCATCGACTCGATACCCGATTGGACAACGTCCGATTCGTCATCGCGGACGCCACGTGCAACTGATAGTATCGCTTGACCGTAGTCCGCGTGCTTCCCCAACGCTTGTTTAGCCAGGTGACGACACTGCTCAATGAAGTCGAGGATATCGATTTCCATGCCAGGTTCGATCACCTCGGCTTCAGCCTTCTAAACCGGTGATACCAGTTGATAAGATCGCTCTTCAACAGAGCAGTTGTAAGGTCTCTTCAGTCAGGAGAGACAGCTATGCTTCGAAGGCAGCTAGGGGACCATATTGCTATGTGGAACGCGGTCGGATGCTACTAGTCGAGGCCACCCCCGCTCTGGTATTCGGTCACCTGCGTCTCGAAATTCTCTTCCGCGTTCAGGTTGACTTGCTCGGACATCCACGGGAACGGATTGTCAGTCCCGTACTGCTCCGGTAAGTCGAGTTGTCCAAGGCGCCGGTCGGCGATGTGTTCGACGTACTCGGCGAACTGCTCGGCACTCATGCCAAGTATTTCGTCAGGATACGCCTCATAGGTGTAATTTTCTCTATCTCGACCGCTTCAGTAATCTGGTCGGCTACCTCGTCGCCGAACTCGTCGGTCCACACGCCGGGATTCTCCGACCAAATCTGTCTGATGAGATCCACTCCGAAGCCGTCAACGACCGAGGTACGCATACGCCGAGGGGTAGGGTGGCGTAGTTTACATGGACCACTCTATCATACCGGCCGATGGGATATCAGCTCTCACAGGCCTTGCATTCGAGGATGTCTCGGCTGAACTTCTGTGCGGCGTTCACGCTATGTTGGTAGTAGAGACTCTTCACCCCTTTCTTCCAGGCCTCGATGTAGAGCTGGTTGATCTCCTTGACGCTCACTTCGCTCGGATCGATCGAGACGTTCAGGCTCTGTGCCTGATCGATGTGTTTCTGCCGCTGCGCCGCCTGGTTGATGATCGCCATCTGTGGGATCTCGGCGAAGGTCTTGAACACCTCCTTCTCCTCGTCGGTCAGGCAGTCGAGGTGTTGCACGCTCCCGTCGTTCTGTGCGATGCTGTCCCAGACCTCGCGCTCGTCTCTGCCTCGCTCTTTCAGTATCGCCTCAAGGAACCGGTTCTTCTGCGTCGACTTCAGCTTCGCACCGTCGCGGACGAAGTAGTTCGATTTCAGCGGTTCGATGCTCGGACTGACCTGCCCCAGGATGACACTGCTGGATTTCGTCGGGGCCACGCTCATCGTCGTCGCGTTCCGGCGACCGTAGCCCTCGAGTACCTCCGGCTCGCCGAACTCGTCGGCGAGCCGACGACTCTCCTCGTAACTTCGCTCCTTGATCGTGCGGAAGATTGCCTCGTTTTTCTCCATCGCCTCCATGCTGTCGAACGGAATCATCTCGCTCTGGAGGTAGCTGTGCCAGCCGAGGACGCCGATGCCGACCGCCCTGTGCCGTTTCGCAAACCGTACTGGGCGTTCCATGAACTGCGTCCCCTCCGCCTCTTGGATGAACTCCTCTATGACGGCGTCGAGGAACCGCGTCAGCGTCTCTACTGCGTCGGTGTCCTTCCACTCGTCGTAGTGGAGCGCGTTCATCGACGAGAGACAACAGACGAAACTCTCGTCTGGCGTGGCCGGCAGCGCGATCTCGGTACACAGGTTAGAGCCGTTGATCTCGTAGCCCCTGTCCTTGTAGACCTGTGGCTTCCCGTCGTTCATGTTGTCCCGGAAGATAATATACGGGACACCGATGTTGATCCGCGTCTCTATGATCTCTGCCCACGTCTCTCGCTTCTCTTCGTCGCCGTCGACCATCGCCCGGAACCAATCGTCACCGATGATGACGCCGTAGTAGATGTCCTGTACGGGGTCGCCCTCGGTCTTGATGTTGAGCCACTCGTCCAGGTCGTCGTGTTCGACGTCGATGTACCCCGCGAACTGGCCGCGCCGCGTCTCGCCCTGGCTGACGACGTTGATGATCGTGTCGAACAGTTCGGTGAAGCTGTAGCTCCCATTGCTCTTGCCGTTGTTCGTGATCGGGCTACCTCGGGGCCGGATCTCGCCGAAGTACCCGCTGGTCCCGCCGCCCAGCTTGGTCATCTCGCCCACTTCGGCCTGCGTGTAGAGGATGCTCTCCATGTTGTCCTCCATGTAGCTACCGAAGCAGCTGATGGGCAGGCCCCGGTCCAGACCGAAGTTCGACCACACCGGACTCGCGAGGCTGTAGAAGCCCCGACTCATGTAGTCGTAGAACTTGTCCGCGAAGCCGTCGTCGTCCAGGATCTCCTCGGCTCGCTCCGCGATCTCCCTGACCCGCTCCTCGGCCGTGACGCCCTCGATCAGGTACCCCTCGTCGAGGAACGCCCGGCTGTCCTCGTTCAGCCAGTAGAACGGTTCCTCGTGCTGCTGGTTGACCTCGTCGAGTGCTGGTTCTGTTTGTACCATCGTTAGAACATGTCCTCCGCGGTGACGCTCTGTGCGTGTTTGTTGTACGTGGTCGACCGCTTGCTGAAGAAGTCGTTGTCCTTCGTCATCATGATGTCCTCGTCGAACCACCGCGTCTCCTCGAGCAGGTCCTCGTCCGGCTCGAAGATCGGCTCGACACCGACGTTCTCGAGGCTCTGGTTGAAACGGTCCCGCAGGAACGCGTCGACGTGCGCCCGGGGAAGGAACTCCAGTTCGCCCTCACCGAAGATCCAGTCCAGTATCTTCATCTCTGCCTCGAACGCCTGCTGACAGGCCGCTTGGACCTCTTCTTCGAAGTCCTCGTCGAAGAGGTCCGGATTCTCCTCGCGAATCGTCTCCACGAGTTCGACACCGAACAGTCCGTGAATCTGCTCCTCCTTGCTGGTCGCTTCGACGGCGTTCGCGATCCCCTTGAACTTCTTCTCGTGTTTGTCGAAGCTCGTCATGATGAGGAACTGCGAGAACAGCGAGACGTGCTCGACGAACGTGGAGAACAGCAGGAGACTCATCACGTACTCCTGTGTGTCGTCGCTCTCGCTCTTCTCGAGGTACTCGTCGAGGTAGTCGATCCGCTCCTCGATTGCGGGGACATCGGTCACCTCCTCGAAGTCCTCCGTGATCCCCAAGATGTCGAGGAGATGGCTGTACGCGTCCATGTGTCTGACCTCGCTCTCGGCGAAGGTCATGCCGACGTTCCCGACCTCCGCTTTGGGCATCTCGTCGTAGATGTCTGCCCAAAAGGTCTTGACCTGGACCTCAATCTGCGCGATGGCCAGCATCGTCCGCTTGATGACGGCCTTTTCTGCCGGAGTCGTGTTGACCTTGAAGTCCTGCACGTCTCCCGAGAAGTTGAACTCCGTGTGAACCCAGTAGCTGTTCCGTATCGCGTCTTTGTACTCGAGGACGTCAGGGTACTCGTACGGTTTGAGCTGTGTCCGTTCGGAGAAGATGTCGGTCTCCGTATCTCCGCCTGTGGTTTTGTTTTCAGTCATTGGCACGTACTCCGGAGGAGTCGCCCTCTGTTGGTTGGCTTCTGTTGCCGTCGTTCATTCGTTCGGTGCGTTCGAAGGCACCCGTGTCGCTTTCTGTACGCCTGGACGTGGGCCATGCTCGCCCGGTCAGGAATTGACCGAACATTCGTTTGATCTGCGTATATTTGTGTCATTGTGAACTGTTCGAGGCTTCGAAGTCATCGAGTTCCGCATCCAAGACTGCATCAAGTTCTCTCAGGAATTCCTGCGGCTCAGAGAATGCTTTGTAAACGGAGACAAATCGAATGTAGGCTACCTTATCGAGCGTGCGGAGGCTTTCAGAGACGAGTTCGCCGATGAGACTCGAAGAGACGATACGTGCCTCTCGACCTTGCAGTTCGCTCTCGACATCGTCGACGAGAGCAGTCACTGTTGTCTCGGTCACATCTCGCTTCTCAACGGCTCGCTCGATCCCTGCGCGGAGTTTCTGTCGGTCGAACGATTCGATGGTTCCGTCGCGTTTTTTCACTTGGAGGGACTCCCACTCCGGACGTTCGTAGGTGGTAAAGCGGAACGAACAGCGTTGACACTCGCGACGCCGTCGGACGGAGGTTCCGTCGGCACTGGTTTCTGTATCGATGACGCGTGTTCGCTCGTTCCCGCAGTCCGGGCAGTTCATAGTTGTCACTACTTAATCCTCTATGGTCTTAACCCTATATGTGGTACTTCTCGATTTTAACCGCAATATATGGTGGTAAAGGCTGTCAGATAAAACTTCCCCAATAGGATTGATGTAGTACAATTAGACTTGATTAGTGGGCGCGGATGATTGGGACCATATGCATTGAGAACACCAGTCTCAACTACTGTCACCAGTTGGAAGTTGAGACTACACCGGCTTTATCGGGGCTGTGATGCGCTTTTTCGGACGAATTTGTGAGTGGAAGCTGCTTCGGATTCCTCTCGATAGCCTACTCATGTTGCACTACCAACTGAATCGGTGGACTTCCGAGATCTCGGACAGTGTTGCCACTCAGGAATCCACCCTGACCCCGTACAGAGTACCTCCTTATCTGATTCCGGTTTCCATCTTCAGCAGCGTGAGCGTATTGTCAGCTGCACAATCGGTGCGTATTCGTACTCGCCCGTCAACTCAACTTGGACGTGCAAATCGACCGCTCGCCAAATTGAGTACAAAGTTCTTTCAGCACGAACACGCGAAAGAGGGTTCCATCTCGTAGCGTGTCGACCACCAAAAACATGGAAATCGGAATAGCGTTGGACGTGTCCTTCGAGAGGTAAAGCGACAAACCCCTTCGTTTTCAAACTGTTTCAGACACGTCGATACAGACACAGCTGACGACTGGGTCAGATCCTTCAGCTTCGCATGAATCAGCTAATCTGAACACTACCCACTACACTAGCTTGTAGGTATGGGTAATTCCGACGAAGGTACGCCAGTGATAGTATTACGCAGCTTATTCGGGAACGTCCCAGTGATCCGGCGTGGACTGCGATGCTACACTAGTGGTCGGAGCACCAGAACGGTGGCAATACCAGCGAGTAACGAAATGAGGACGTTCTCCGTCCGCCACATAATGAGTAAGACGACACCGCCCGCGATCCACTCGACTGGGCCACCGGTCGCGAGTTCAGGACCAACAATCGCGACGACGATAGCACCGGGAAGCACTTCTAAGACAGACTGGAGCCGGGGTGAGACGTCGACGTGGCCCAGCACCCAGAGCCCGCCCGCTTTGGTGGCGTAGGTCACGAGACTCATGGCGAGGACGACGGCGACGACGGCCGGATCCAAGGCGAGATCAACCATCGAAGCGGAACACCTCGGTTAGGCCGCCGCCGATGGCACCCAGCAGGACGTACCAGCGTCCCGGAAGAGCCGCTGCGGCCACCAGTGCGATCACGAGCGTGGTCGCCCACGGAGTGAGACTAGACCGGCCATACCAGTTGTGGTAATATGATTTTTATTCAGTCTGTAGGGTGACTGTTTATCGGGCGATTCCGCCTCGTTCATGGGTTCACTCATTCGGACACTCGTGTGTGTCGCCGACGATCCCGACCGCGACGCGGTCGCCTACCTGGTCGTCCGGCGCGTCGGCGCACTCGCTGCGTCAGTCGCGGCACCGCTAGTGCCGATCTACCTTCTCGCGGCCGCGATCAACGGCCAACTGGGCGGGATTCCTCGCTGGGTCGACGACCGTCCAGGCCGCCACCGTGCTACTGGTGCTGGTCTCACTGGGCGTGACCGCGTGGGTCGCCCGCGATTCCGCGCCCGAGGTCCGCGGCGCGCTGGCGAACCTCCGGGCGGATACGGCGGTTCGGCTGGCACTGTTCCGGTGGGGGGTCCCGATCGTCGTCATAGTGACGGTCTACCTGCTGGCGCTGGGCTTTGGCCTGCCGTGGGTCGCCGGCCTGGCGCTGTCGTTTGCCGCCGAGATCATTGCACGTGGCGTCTACATGCTGTTCCGCCGGCTGCGCTACCGCGTGAGTCAGTGGGAGAATCAGGAGACGACGCCGAGTCAGGTCCAGATCCGGGCCTATCAGCTCGACACGGCCGACGACGAGGTGCGGTACTACGCCGACGTGAACGCCGTCCAGCTCGCTCACGAGGATCCCGACGCCCTGACCGATACCGTCTGTCGCGTCGCCGGCGACCTCTTCGAACGGGGTGAGACCGACCCCAGTGTCGCGCGGTCGTTCGCGACGGATCTGCTCCGGTATGGGATCGTCGACGTCGACGAAACGCGGTCGAGACTCGCCAAGACGGCCCAAGAGGAGGCCGAGGGTCGAATGCCCGCCGACGCCGAAACGATCGAGCGGCGGGTACTCGAACGAGTGCCCGAACCGATCTGGGAAGAGACCAAGGCCGAGAAGCTGATCCGGCGGGGCAAGTGGTCGAAACGCGACGGACGACCCGTGTCTCGCGGATGATCAAGATAGTCGTGATCACCCTCGCCGTCTCTGATCGGTACCACAAGTAGCTACGGTAAGCGAACGGCTGATACGTGTTTGCGCCGTATCGGATTCGTGGGCGCGTCGTCGAAGTACTGCAGTGGGAAATGTGTCACTCATCGCGATTGCCGAATTTGGAGTGGCATAGAGGTGGAGAGCATCGGAATGCTAAGCAGGCGAAGGTTGGTATCACCATTCTCAAGCAAAAGCAACAGTAGGACGGCTATGTGTCCGCATATCAGTTCGTTCGGGGGCTGGCTACGGCACGAATTCCTGGTCTTCTCCCCAGAACTGAATTCCGATGTGATCTGTGATTTCCTCAATGAGATCGTCGGAAAGCGGATGGTTCGAGACGATCAGAGAACACCCGTTGTCGAGCACGAGATCGATCAACCACGACATTGCCATCAACCGCCGGTTTCGGCACTTAGCGTTCGAAATTCGTCTCAGAGACGCGTTCTTCCGGGTAGTCTTGCCAGGAACGGATCCCGACGTGGTCTGCGATGTCGTCGAGTGGCTCTGGGTGGTCTGGCATGTGCTTCGAGACGAGGATAATACTCCCGTCTGGGAGTTGCTCACTGATGTCGGCCGGCGCGGTCAACAGACGCTGTTCACCGATGGTCTCGACCTCCGCTGGCGGGAAGATATCCAGCCACGTCAGGAACTGTCGATCCGACGGCGGCAGGTCGTCCGCCGACACCGGGTGATGCATCGGCTGGTGTTCCTCGATACCGTACGACGCCTTTGCGGCGGTCTCGATTTCTGCGTACGTTTCCTTTGCCGTCTTGATGAGTGCATCGTAGGCCTTCGTTGCGTCTACTACAGTTTCAGGCTCAAAGGTATCGTACGGCGCAAATATCCGGACGATTGTTCCTTCCGGGTATTCATGCCCTGTCCCCTCTGAGATGACGATTTTAAACCTGAGAGCATCTTTCTTAACATTTATACGCTTTTCTCCGAACGCATTTTCGCCATTATTTCGGAGCGTGTACTGATCGCTACTATCGGTGTCTGATAGCAGTCTCTGGTAGGTCTCCTCTACTGGTAGACTTTTGGCGACGTGAACTATTCTTGCCATCGTTCTGTTAAACAAATACTCCCCGATTAGGTCTATTGTCTAGTTTTCTCGTCTCTATGAAGCAGGAATCCGGCAGCTATCGGAATGTAGAGATAGCCAAGACGGAGCTATTCGTCGTAGAATTCGCTTCGGGAGACGTGATCGGAGTAGTCCGTCATCGTCTGGATCCCGACGTGTTCTGACACCGCTTCAGGCGGTGTATTGTCTACGGGATTCTTTGAGATAAGCAGAATGCTCCCGTCTGCGAGTGTCTCAGCGCGTGGCGCCGGCGCAGATAGGAGTGTTTCACGGCCGATTGCATCAACTTCTGCCGGCGAAAATATATCGCACCAGGTCAGGAACCGTCGCTCTTCCGGCGGGAACGACTCGCCACTGATAGGTGAGACCTCGCTTTGATACGTTTCTTCGCCGAATCCAACCTTTGGCGACGTACTGAGCCCAGTGTATAAATCGACCGTCGTCTCAATCAACGCCTGAATTTCGTCTGTAGCAAGGAAGTCCGATTCCGAAGATTCGTCTATCTCTTGGCCAATGTTGAGATCCACTTCTATTAGCGTACAATCCGGATAATCCTGCAGTCGGAATCCATCAGTAATGTAGACACTCAAGATGAAGTCTCCACGAAAGAAGATTATTTCAGTCATATATTCGTATGCTTCTGGTAGTATATCCGCAACTTCATAGGCCTCATTCTGTTTCAGGTGTTCAGTAACCTGCTCGGACATATGGTCTCTCTCTTTTTTTGGAACCGCGACAATCACTCTGATCGCGTCTTCTAGCATGTTATCCTTGAGCAGCGGCTCGTACTGATGGTCGAGTGCCTACTGCAAAGCCTCTTTGATTGGGAGGATGTAGATCTGGTTGAGCGATATTTCTATCAGCTTCGACCTGTAGCCTTTCTTCATCAGTGACTGGTCCGATACGGATGTTAGATGACGAATCTTCTTTGCATACCAGTTTGTCATCCACTCTATCTCTGACGTAAAACTAATTTATAGCCCTGTTAGGCCGATTTTATATCATCCAAACCACCTACGTTCTGTCAGGTCTAATATATTTCTTTCGCATCTGTGAAGCAGGAGAACGGCTGACTACCGGAATTCCAAGATAGCCAGGACGGCGTTATTCGTCGTAGAATTCACTTCGAGAGACGTGATCGGAGTAGTCCGTCATCGTCTGGATACCGACATGTTCGGAGACCTCTTCAGGCGGTGCATTGTCTACGGGATTCTTTGAGATAAGCAAAATGCTCCCATCTTCAAGCGCTTCGACGCGTGGTGCCGGCGCAGACAGGAGCGTTTCACGGCCGATTGCCTCGACTTCCGCCGGCGAAAAGATGTCGAACCACGTCAAGAAATCTCGATCCGCTGGTGGGAACGACTCGCCACTGATTGGGATTCCCTCGCTCTGGTACGTCTCAATCCCAAATCCTACCTTCGGGAGTTCAGTTAGACGGTCGTACAGATCGGTCGCAGTCGCTACCATTATGTCCATGTGATCTGTATTAAGGAAATCGCTCGTATTTTCAAGATCCCGGACGTTATTGTTTGTGAACTCTATAAGACAGTACCCTGGATAATGCTCGATCTTGTGGCCATCGATGACTAAGATGCTCATTATTACGTCGCCAACGGAGAAAAAAACCTCGTGCTTGCCGTGAAAAGCGTCTCTCTGGACCTCTATAACCTTATTTTCAGTACTCTCTTTTAGTAGCTCAGTCACCTGACTGAGACCATACTCTGTCTGTTCTTGCGGTATCGCGATAACTGACCGAGCTTCGTCTTCTAGCATGTTAGTCACCAGTGGCGGGTTCTACCGAAGATCGACGTGCCGATTGAAGCTTCCCTCTACTGTTAGGTACTTCGTCGGTGTGGGTCACAGAGTTATCATTCTCAATGTTGTCTAAACCCGCATTATTAATTTGTTTACTAGAGGGTGAGTCAAGGTATTTAGCGTCTGATTTTTGGCTTGTCAGACTATTTTTTACGTCGTCATTGAGATAGAACTCGTTAGCTTTTTCACCACTTTTTATTTTTATATCATTTATTCCATTAATTTTCTTGCTGTTTCGAACTTCTGAGAGAGCGTTATTCTTATCGGCGATATTACTTGGGCGTATAATCATCTGACCATCTGGGGCTTTTCCGAGTGCTTGAAGAGCCTTGAATCTGATATATTTGTCGAGTATTTTCTCTGGTTTCACTCTACTATTAGTTGAGGGTGTATTTTTCGCCTCAACGTAATTCCCATTTGCTATCACGTCGAGGTCCATACTTTTTCCATTTAATGCCTGCGCAACTCGACCTTTGGAAACCTCATCCGGCATATTATTTAGTATCTTCTGCTTTTCGCTATCCGTTAATTTAGTCCATGATGGATACTCGACATTTTTTCCTATCGCTGTCACGTCTTCTCCCCGTTTCGATAGCGCTACACCCAGACGGGTCTCAAACATATATCCTTTTATAGGATCCCAATTCCTTTTTTAAATCCGTCTTGTGACGCAATATCTGCTATACTTTCTCTATATTCGATATCACTGCGTTGGAGATATCGCAGTTCGTCAGCAAAGCGGTCAATCTGGCCTCGATTCATATATGGTATGAATTTGCCGTTGATTGTCCGCCCTTCTCCATAGAATCCCACGACTGACCGTTTGATACTTAGGGCATACGGACCGTCGTAGGTGACCAAATACTTTGCATTCTTTTTTCCAAGATTACTTGCCAGTGCTTTTGCTGTATTTAATGATACTTTGTCCGATTCTTCACCAATGCGGATGATCGCTGCGTCATATTGCTTGAAGGCCGATGCGATTTTGACCCGATCATCCAATTTGAGATTCTTGGTCAGTCCCGACTTCCGGAGTGCTGCATAGGCCTCGTCGGACTTCCCTGGGTTGACTTTGGCCCACTTGCTACTGATTTTGATAGCCTTCGGTGCGTCAGATGCCAAGAAGGGAGCGAGACTGACAGCGTCGAGAGCTGCGTCCCCGTAATCACCTTGTCCGGTATTCTGTGCGGCGTCACGGAGGTCCGCCGGAATGTCGATCACGGGGACTACTGATAGGCCAATCCAGCCGATCAGGTAGCCAGGGTTGTCGTTGTAACCGCTGGTGACCACACCGTCAGGCATTCCAGTTTCACCCAGCGCGGCCCCTTCGATCATCGCGCGGCCGTTCTCGTTCAGTGCTGCGCCGATATTCTCGGAGTCACAAGGATTCGGATCACGTTTGTCGGTGAGCCCGTCGGAGTCACTGTCGACGACCACCGCGCTCGGACAGAGAGGTCCGACTTCTTCAGCATCTCCGAGCCCATCTTTGTCAGAGTCGGTCAGGCTCGGGTTCGAAAACGACTGGGGGCCGTAGACCGCCCACTGTCCGTCAACACGGTAGAACGTCACCTCACGACCGTCAATCAGCCCGTCCCCGTCGGTATCCGCCCTCGAACTGTCGAGTTCGAACTCGCTCGTCAGTGACCCGTCTTCCTTGAGCGTGGGGAGGACCCACTGCCGGTCCTCGACGGCGTCGATGACTCCATCGCGGTCGGTGTCCGTTCCCACTTCGAAGTGCGTGAATTGTGCTCTCCCCGGTGGCTCAAGTTCGATCGTAACGCGCTCCCCAGCAAACTCTCCGAGGTCAGCGCGGTGAGTGATGACAGGGGCGGTCAGACCACTTCCGGGATCGTTGTTGGCTGGTGTTGAGGCCGCTACACGCTTGCTGGTTCCAGACGAGTCACTGACAGTGAAAATGTACTGGCCACCATGATTCGTTCGCTCTTCACGTGGCCGCGCTCTAAAGTGCAGGAGCGTGTCCTCGGCGTCTGTGGAGAGCGTCGTCGTCGTTTTGAAACCGGGTTTACAACCAGTCTGGCCCTGTACTGCCGCCTCTGTGGGACATCTATCTTCACCATCGATCAGTCCATCACCGTCGGTATCTGGCGCAGTTGGATCCGTGTCAGGCCGCCAGCCTTGTCTGAGAATTCATTCAACTCTTGTCAGGTACCGAGCTTCTTGTCCATCAGTAAGTCCGTCGTCGTCAGTATCTGAAACCCAAGGGTCTGTGCGGATTTCTTGCTTGTTCGCGTACCAGGTGTCAGTTGGAGCCCCGCTCAGGTCTGTCTCTTCGAGCGTCAGACGATCGATCCGGCCTGGTGCATCGAAGTCTTCGTCGGGGCCTTCGACGCGGTCGAACTGGAAGTCGAAGTCGTCGGTTGCGTCCGTCAGCTCGATATCACCGTCGCCACTGCGGACTCGTGAAACCGGCACGCCGATCCCTTCGAGCTTCGCTTCCAGCACGGGCTTGAGATACTGCTCGTGACGATCGGTAATCGCGTACGTCTGCTCTGCGGTCGGATCGGTGTAGGTTCGGTTACGCTCGACATCGTCCGTGAGACCGTCTCCATCGGTATCTGCGGTAAGCGGGCTAGACGAGACTTGAAGGACATCGTCATTTGGCGTACAGTCTTCTCCCTTCCATTCGATGGTCCCGCTGTCCGTTTCTCGCTGCTGGCACGCTGAGTCGAAGCGGAGCGGTCTGTCAGCGCCGTCAGCTGAGACGACCGGAATATCCCAGCCCTCCCGTTCGATGTCGTCGTTCAGACCGTCACCGTCAGTGTCCCGCTTGTTCGGATCGCTGACAGTGTCATAGAATTCCCGATCTGTCGTCGGATGGGTCTCGGGATCGTCGAAGTCGAACTCCTGACTGTCAGTGAGGGTGTCTCCGTCGGTGTCGGCCGCAGTCGGGTCTGTCTCGATTCTCGTTCCGTTACCTACTAGCAGGCCGGCTTCTTCGCGGTAATCCGGAATACCATCACCGTCGCTATCGGTCACCGACGAGGAGGAACTCTTCCACCATCTCCAACAACAGGGCCAGCCGACCGTCCAGTCGCTCTCAGAGACACCACTGACTCGCCAGCGCTTCACCCCGATCCCACTCACACAAAGACCACGGATGGGGCCCATCCAGATGGGTACGACGACCGCCTGCGCCTACTCTCGGAAACGATCGAATCACAGACAGTGTCGATACCGTCGAGAACGGAGCGGGCGTTCACTCGACCGCGTCCGTCGCGGCACCGTCTGGAGCGGGACTCGATCCCGTGTCGCTCGCGTTCCAGTACGCTTCGAGCGGGCCGTCGACACCGGTCAGCTGGACCCACGCCTGAGCGGTGATACCGAGAACGACGATCGAGACCACCGCAGACTCCAGCGAGAGTATCGCCTGGCTGGCCAGGAACGTCGGCGACTGGAACGTCGCGTCCGGCGTGAGCTGTCCGAAAAGCAGGCTAAAGGCCATGTTCACCCCGTAGGGGACGACGAGTGCGAGTCCCAGTCGCAGTCGGTTGCCGGCGACGACGCGCCAGCTCCGAACGAACGCCGACGGGACCGACGCGTCCCGGACGACGATCTCGTGATCGACGAAGGCGAACACCACGACGACGACACCGATCGGAAGGGTCGCCAGCAAGAACACCGGGACCAGGAGCAGCGACGCGTACCACGAGCCGACGAGTGTCGTCTGCAGTGATTCCGGGAGCACCAGGAAAACCCCGATCGCCGCCAGAAAGACGGCGATCATACTGAGCATCGTCAGAACAAATATGACAGCTATCTTCAACAGGGAGGCGACGAACAGCCGCAGCGTCGCCCAGCCGAGCGATCGAAAGACCAACTGTTCGGGGATGTGATCGCGCCCGTCGTCGACGAGCGCACGAACGGCGACCACCTGGATGGGAAGCGTGAGTATCCCGCCGGTGAGTCCACCCAGCAGCGCAGCGCCCGCCGACGCCAACGCCGGGAGCGCCGTCCCGGGTGCCGGCGTGTTGGCCGGTGTCATCGCCCCGCTCGTGCCGAGGGGAATGTACGTCGTCGCCAGCACCCACACGAACGCGCCCTGGAGGACGCTCGCAACGAAGAACGTCGCCACGAGGAGAGCGCCGTTTCGCGAGAGCGCGCGTGCGAGACCGCCGGTGATCGTCTGTCGAACGTGGAGGGCCATGCCGCGGGATTTGTCACCCGCTGAGTTCAATTCTACGGACTGTCTCCGTGTCGGAACAGTCGACCGGCAGGAGCGTCTCCGACACAGATCCGTCCAGCGTGGCGAGGGCGGTCGGTGTCTGTAGGCCAGAAAGGGACCGCGGCGATCTGAGACTGCTGGCTGTCACTGTTTCAAAATATTCGCGACCACGGGGTCGCAACAGTCTGTACAGACGTACAGCCGGCAGTATGAGCACCACCCGATTTTCCGAGCTGGAAAAGAAGTGGTAGCTATTACTTGGTCCGTCCAGAAGGGCCGACCGTGAGTGAGGATCCCGCCGACGAGGATATCTTCGCACTCCTCGACGACGAGTACGCACGGGAGATCCTTACTCAGACGAGTGTCGAACCGATGTCAGCCAAAACGTTGAGCGACCGATGTGACGCGTCCTTGCCGACGATCTACCGGCGGACGGAACGGCTCGTCGAGTGTGACCTGCTCGTAGAACAGACGAAAGTGCGACAGAACGGCCACCACTACACTGTCTTCGAGGCGTGTCTCGATCGACTCACCGTCGAACTCGACGAGGGAGAGCTCTCGGTGACGATCGACGCGGGCGAACCCGAGGACCCCGCCGACCGCTTTACCAACCTCTGGGAGGGGATCTAACATGATACAAACCGGCAGCACGGGACTGTACGCACACTACCTCGCGCTACTGGCAGTAACGCTGCTGGGCCTGGTTCTCAGTTTCGCGATCGTGTTCCAGGCGTATCGCGGGTACCGGCGCAACGACAGCCAACCGATGCTGTTGCTCGCGGTCGGACTGGTCTTGCTCACGGTCGTCCCCTTCGTGGTCTCGTTGGTCGTCACGTCGGCCGGAACTGTCCTCGGCTTCGGGCCGATCGTCTACAGCTACTACGTTCCGATTCTCACCAGGACGATCGAGGTCGTCGGCCTCGTCACCATCCTCTACTCCCTGTACCGCCGCACCTAATTCGGCGGCATGGGGAGCCGGCACTACGGCCGTCACCAGTTCGAAGGCTACCGGAGTGCAGTTCTCTGGATGTCGCTTTCAATCCATTTGCGCGTGGTTTCTGTCGATATGCGAACTATAGTAACAATTGAAACGATTTACACACCGATCGCACTGCCGTCGTGCGATCGGGTGTGCATTGATTTTCAATGGCTACTATAGACGGGACAGGACTCAGTTATAGAACGGACGTAGAGTATCTCGTGAACAAATGCGATTGGTGAAAGTCGCATACCCTTCGGTCGTTTTGAACCTACCGTGAGGTGCAAAACTCGTCCTCCCACGACGAGACTTAGCCTCCACTGGAACTATTAGCTGCGGCACTTAATTACCGGGAAGTGACAACGTCTGATCATTCGTCGACACGCGAGAACCCGAAACCGACCCGGCGTGCGTTCCTTGCTGCGACCTCATCAGTATCCACAATAGCTGCCGGTTGCCAAGCACCGCAAAGCAATGTCTCCTCAAAGACCGTGACCGACGGTCCACCCAATATAATTATCTTCATGACTGACGATCAAGGCTACGATGATATTGGATATCACCCACGGATGGCGATTAGTTCGGGGTCGTTCACACTTCTACCCATTTCGTAACCAGATACTGAGATGTGTGCGAACTGATTGATCAGGTATCGTCTCTGCTCAGTCCGGTCAGCGGTGCAGCACCAGCGGCAATCGCAGCGCCAGCGATAATTGCGGCAGCGAGAACGATGAACCCACCCTCATCCGGAGTAACACCAGCCAGTCCTGCTCCGGCGTTGACGACGAAGACGGTGACGAAGAAACTGAGGATGGCGAACACGAGCATGATGATTGATGCGATAATACTACTGACGAGGCCGCCGAACGACTCAAGCATACCCATCGATACAGTCACCTCAATGTGGTTTTTCAGCCATTCGATATAAAAGTCGGCATGTCGTTCAGATATACTGATGACTACTCTCTACACATTGGTTTCCCCGTACCCAGCGATCCGTGAGTTCTCTGTACTGAGCAGTCCGAAATGACGAGAACGACAGTACGTGACTCTCGCTGCCGGACATCCGCCACTCGAAGTGACGGACCGTTCCCGACGGCGTCAGACCGTGAACTCGTCGTAGACCGCGACGGAGAACGTCAGCGAGAACGCCGAGACGACGCTCCCGACGACCGCTGCCAGGAGGCCGACGACGACGAGCAGCGGGATCGAGAGCGACGGCAGGCCGTACGCCGCGGCTTCGGGCGTCGCCAGCACCGACAGGCCGCCGTAGAGTCCGCCGGCCACTCCGCCGACGAGCACCGCGATCACCAGATAGCCGATCGTTCCGAGCAGATTCGCCCGGACGACGCGGTAGCTCCGCGCGAACGCAGCGATCGCGGACTCCCCGTCGACGACGATGGCCTGTCCGTAGAACTGGACGAAGAACGTCACGAGGAGGTACAGGAGGCCGACGACGGCGACGACGGCGAGGAGCACCAGTCCGGCAGTGCCGTGGCCCAGCAACGCGCCGACGCCAGCGAACACGGCGACGACGCCGAGAACGCCGTTGACGACCAGCAAGAGCACGTAGGCGAGCAACAACTGCACGTAGTTCGACTTCCCGTCGGTGAAGAACCGCGACAGCGAACTCCGGCCCCGCAGTGCCTCGTCGGCCATGCCGAACATCCCGCCCTGGATGAAGGGCGTCACGACGAGGAAGATTCCGGAGACGCCAAGCGAGACCAGCGAGGAGAGGAGCGGCGCTGCCGACTGCAACAGCAACTGGGGGAGCAACAGTACGAACACGATCAGTTGGGGGACCAACAGCCCGGGGGCACGCTTGAGTGCGCCGGGCGTACGTTGGAGTGCTTGGAGGACACCCATAGATAGCCAGATGCCGCCCGACGGCATAACCCCGGACGCCGGTTTTCCGAGCCAGAAAACCGTCACTGGGGACGGCGTGGTCACGCCGAGTACTGGCCGAACCGGCGCTGGCGTTCACTCCTTGTCTGTCTCCGTGTACGCGTCCAGGCCGCGCTGCTGTGGACCCGCTTCGGTCACCGTCGACGTGTCGTCCGACCCGTCCGGTGGCCGTGACTGCGAGGACAGTGACGCTCGTCGAGCGACCGCCGGCTCTTGGAGGGCCTGGCGGGCGGCCGGTTCGAGACGTTCGTAGCGCTCGATCGCACGCTGTCTGGCTGCCTCGTACTCGACGACGGGGTACGGATAGTCCGTGCCGATCTCGACGCCACACGCTTCCTGAACGTGGAGCGGTGTCTTTTCGGGGCGTGGCAGGTACTCGGCCGGGAGAGGAGCCAGTTCCGGGACGTACGTCGAGACGAACGTGCCGTCGGGATCGTTGTCACGCACCTGTTTGATCGGGTTGTAGATGCGCATGAGGTTCGTTCCGACCGTACCGGCCTGTGACTGCCACTGGGTGTAGTTTATCGCCGGATCGGCGTCGATCAGGTGGTAGTGATAGAAGTCCGCGCCGATCTGCCAGGGCTGCTGGAACAGGTCGGCGAAGACGCTCGCACACATCGCTCGCATCCGGAAGTTGAGCCACCCGGTCTCGACGAGACACCGCATGGACGCGTCGACCATGGGAAAGCCGGTGGTCCCCCGCTTCCAGGCAGTCACCAGCTCGGGGTCGTGTGACTCCGCCCGACACCCTCGCATTGCGGGGTTGACCGCCGTCGTCGTCCAGCCGCTCCAGTCTTCCAGTTTCTGGTGGTAGTGTTTGTTCCAGTAGAGCCTGGAGACGAACATCTCGCGGCCGGTACACGGCGGTGCGTTGTCCATCACGTACCGGTAGACTTCCCGTACCGACAGCGATCCGAACCGGAGGTGCGGCGAGAGCCCGCTGGTACCGGTCCGTGCGTCTGTCGGCGCGGAGATGTTGCCGGGATACTGCTCGATGTCTGCGACGAACTGTCGGAGTCGTCTGGCCCCCGCCGCTCGGCCGCCGGGTGGGACCGTCGTCTTCGCCGCGTGTACGTCGTACGTACGCTCGATATCGGCGACGGACACCGTCCCCGGCAGCGAGGCGAACGAAACGTCGGCCGGGTCCCAGGAGTGGGGCGACGACTCGAACCACGCCTCGACGCGGTCGCTCCACCCCGCACGCGGCCACGCCTGGTCTCGAACCAGCCCGTCACTGTCGACGAAGCGCACGTCACAGTGTGCCGCGGCCCGGTCGTCTCGCTGACGCCCGTAGCGTGCGGTCGGGTCGGCCGTCGCGACGATGTCCCAGCCGGCCGCTGCCAGAGCCGAGAGCACCGACAGCGGATCACCGTGGGCGTAGCTGAGCGTTCCCCCGACAGCCTCGTACAGTCGCCGGAGACTCTCGACGGACTCGTGGAGGAGGAGGAGTCTGGCGTCACAGGCGAGTCCGTCGTTACCGTAGAACTGCGGGTCGAAGACGAACAGCGGCAAGACGGTGTCGTACTCCTCGCCCGCGTACGAGAGCGCGCCGTGGTCGGTCGTCCGGAGATTGCGGCGGTGCCAGACGACACAGCCGTCCGTCGTCGTCGGCACGTCGTCGGCGTCGGGTGTCACCGCTGTCGGCCCGTCGCTCATCACCGACTCTCGGTACTGGAGCCGAATGCAACTGACGGTTCCGTAGGTGACAGAGAGCGGGTGCCGACGGAAACGCCGGCACACGGCCACCCCGACCGGCCGTTACAGCGCTCCCGCGAAGGTCAGCAGATCGATGGCGACGATGAAAAGCACCACGAGGATGGCAACGAGGATGATCATCTTGAGAAACCACGGCATCGACTGTTCACCAGTGCCCGTATCGCTCATACCTCACCGTCGGGGAGTCGACTACGTGAATCCTCCGTTGGCCCAGGACAACCGTCAGTCGACGGGGAGACCGAAAGAGACTGGCCCCTCGGGAAATCAGTGCAGCTAGATGCGGGAGTTCGTCTTCACACTGAACTACGCGAAGGGAGCCGATGCCGTGATGGACGTGTTCATCGACGCTCCCGAGATGCACGCGACGACGCTGATCTGTCCGATGACCGACCGCGAGTTCTGGCGGCTGGATCGTCTCAGCGGCGGCCAGGAGTCGGTCGAGCGAGCGGCCGGGCTGCTCACGAGCGACGAGTACGGCGGGTTCTCGATCAGCGACAGGCGCTGTGGCGGCGATCGCCACAGCGAGGTGCTCGCGTCCTCGGGCGGTCAGGCGACGGTGTACACACATATCGTCGACGCGAGCAGCTGTGACTCCGTCTCGCTGGTCGCGAACCGTTATCTGCCGGGTGCGGTCCTCATCGAAGTCACGCGGCGGGGGACAGAGGAGCGCTGGCGCGTCCTGATGCAGACCGACGAGCGGATCGGACTGCTCTACGATACGATCGGCGGGAAGCTCAGGGAAGGAATTACCTTCCGGTTCGAACACCTCGAAACGGTCACGACACCACCGGCGGACCCACTGGCTTCGCTGTCGCTGCGCCCCGAACAGCGCCGTGTGCTCGAACTCGCAGCGGAGATGGGATACTACGAGACGCCGCGGGAAACGACGCTAGAAGCGGTCGCGTCGCGGCTCGACGAGCCCCGCTCGACCGTCTCGTACCGACTCAGGCGAGCCGAGGCGGAACTGGTCGACGCCTTCCTCTCGTCGACGTGACGGCGTCTCGGTCTCGATCGAGAAGGTCGCAGATCAGACGGGCACCGGCGGAGCAGCCGGATTGAACGCCCCGTCTGCCAGCATCGAGTAAATCGGGAAGCCGTATGCGATAGCCACGAGGACGACGGCCACGACGACCCACAGCTTCATGTTGTCCAGCACGCGCGGACTGTCCGAGACCCCAGAGATCGGTTCGGGGAGGTGGCTGTCGACACGGAGCCGTCCGCGGCCACGCTCTGCGAGCCAGGTGCCAACCATCACGGTGACGAACAGCAGGGCACCGATCGTCAACAGCAGAGCGCCGGCCGCGATCTGCAGCCGCATCTCCGGGACCGATCCGAAGACCGCCTCGAAGGAGAACTGCTGGTACTGCGGCTCGGCGGTCCGGCGCGGGACGCCGGCCAGTCCCGCCCGATGCATCGCGTTGGACATCAGGGCCATCCCGATGAACCAGACGTAGGGCTGGATCTGTGCGAGACCGTAGAACTGGAGGCGCTTGCCCGTGACCTGTGGGTACAGCCAGTAGCTGATCGCCATCATCGTCAGCGCGCTGGCCGTCCCGACGGTGAGATGGAAGTGGCCCGGCACCCACAGCGTGTTGTGGATCAGCGAGTTGATGTTCATGCCCGCGTTGACGATCCCGGAGAACCCGCCCGCGGCGAACATCAGGCCGGCGAGCGCACACCCGGCGAAGGCCGGATTCGACCACGGCAGGGCGGTCATCCAGCGAAGGTAGCCCTTCCCGCCGCGCTGTCGAGCGCCGTACTCGATGCTCGCGACGGCGGTAAACGCGGTGAGGAAGCTCGGGAGCAACAGGAACATCGTGTTGGTCATCGCGACGAACTTGAACCCTTCCGCGATCCCGGGGTCCGCGTACTGGTGGTGGAATCCGACGGGCGTCGAGAGGATCAAGAAGAGGACGAACACGACGCGCGCGAGCGGGTCGCTGAACAGCCGGCCGCCGGCGAGCTTGGGCAGGATCGTGTACCACGCGAAGTACGCCGGCATGAGCCAGAAGTAGACGACCGGGTGGCCGAAGTACCAGAACAGCGTCCGAGTCAACAGCGGATCGACGCTGTCGATCAGCCCCAGCGAGAGCGGCAGGAGGAACACGAGCACCTCGACGGCGACCCCGATGGTAGCGATGTACCACATCAGCGTCGTCGTCAACACCATGAACGTCTGGAGTGGGATCCGCTCACCGCCGTTGTCACGCCGCCAGTGGACGTACAGGCGGATCCAGTCGGCTCCCGCGAGCCACGTGCCGACGAGCCACGCCGCCAGTCCAGCGTAGAACAGCGGATGGGCCTGCAGGGGCGCATAGAAGGTGTAGAGCACGTCTGCCTCGAACGGGATCTCGCCGACGAAGCCGCCGAAAATAGCCAGGGCGACCGCAGTGGCACCAACGAGCTGGAGCCCGAACCAGAACAGCGAGAAGCGCCGCGAGAGGAGGTCGCGGTCGAGACTCCGGGCGACGCCCCAGGAGAAGACCCCAGAGAGGAAGAAGATCGTAAAGAACAGCGCGAGCAAGACGCCGTGACCGGTCAGCACCGTGTAGTAGTCGACCGAGCTGATCACGCCCCGAAAGACGTTCGTTCGGTGCAGCGCCTGGACGATCCCGAGCACCGCACCGATCAACAGGGCGGTAAACGAGACGCCAAAGCACAGTCGCGTCACGCGTGCCGCGGTGGGATACTGGTCGACGAAGGCAACTCGATTGCCGGCAGTCAGCTCGGATTGTGCTCGGCTCTCGCTGGTCGGGTCGTCGTGTGCATGTGCCATCGTTACTGCACCTCACTCGTCTCGTTGAACTCCGACGGTGGGACCACCTGCAGTGATCCCTCCATCGTGTGGTGGCCGCTGCCACAGTACTCGTTACAGACGATGCCGTACTCCGCGGGCTCGTCGAACTCGGCCGTGACCATCGCCTTCTGTCCCGGAACAGTCATCGTATTGATATTCGTGCCGACGATCTCGAACCCGTGGAGGACGTCACGGCTGGTCACGTGGAACGTCACGGTACTGTTGGCTGGCACGCGGATTGGCTCGTTCGTTCCGGGGACGAACAGGAACCGCTGCGTTTCGACGTAGACGTCGTAGTGGCCGTCTTCGCTCCCGTTGTAGACACCGGGTTCGCGGACGTTCTCGCTCGCGGTGGGGTCGGTCCCGTCGACCTGTCCACCCTCCGCGTCGACCATCCCGTAGCCAGCACCGACGGCCCCGTAGGTCACCGTCGCGACGAACAGAGCGATCAACAGCAGCGATCCCACCAGCCAGATGCGTTCAAATCTGTGGACGTGCATAGTCACCCGATCACCGTTGGTCCGTTGTCGAGGAACTCGACGAAGTACATGAACAGCCAGGTCAGGGAGACGACGGCGAAGTAAAGAGCCAGCAACGTCGCCGTCCCGACGGGGTCGAACGCGTCGTGGTCGACCGACTCCGTCTCGGATTCGGCCACCGACGACTCGTACATCACCCCGGCTGCTCGCTGTGTGTCCGTTCGCTCGTCGCCGTGCGACTCGAACGACGTGTCGGGCTGATCGTGCCACCCGAACCGATAGCTGAGTAGTAGAATACCAGCGGTGACTCCGAGGCCGATCGCGGTCGTCAGAAGTAACATGCGACTCCCGCCGGAACCACCACCCGACGCTGTGGCCAGTGCTATTTGGAGACCCCTCATACTCGGTTGGCTTCGAGCGAACTGACATGTACTCTGGGTTGTCACAGGACAACTTCGGGAGGACGGCACCGTGGTCGACGGTTACGACCCCGCCTCGCTACCGACCGGACGGGTCGAGTTGAGCACGACGAGCAGGCTACTGGTCGCCATCGCCACGGCGGCAAACAGGGGGTTCAGGACACCGACGACGGCGAGTGGCAGCGCGATCCCGTTGTACAGGAACGCCCAGCCGAGGTTCTCGCGGATCCGTCGGCGGGTCCCTTCCGTCGTGGCGAACACCTCTGGCAGCGCGGCGAGAGAGTCGTCGGTGACGACCACGTCCGCCGCGTCGAACGCGAGCCGTGTGCCACTCTCGACGGTGATCCCGAGGTCAGCTGCCCCCAGTGCCGGCGCGTCGTTGCTCCCGTCGCCGACCATCGCCACGGTGCCGTCGACCCCCAGCCGATCGACGACCGCGGCCTTGGCCTCGGGCGGGACACCGGCGAAGACTTCGTCGACCGAGCGGTGGGACGCGAACTGTTCGGCTGCCGCCCGGTCGTCGCCCGTGATCACGACGACGCGGCGGTCGGCCGCGAGGCGATCGAGCACCGATTGCCACCCCTCGCGCACCTCGTCACCGACGACGACGGCACCGCGAACGCGCCCGTCCCAGCCGACGTAGCTCGCGATCGCGTCGTCACCGGCACCGTCGTAGGTGGCGGCCACGCCGCTGGGGACGGTCCAGTCCCGCGCCGCGAACAGCGACTCGTCGCCGACCAGCACGGTCCTGTCGCCGACTGTCGCCTGCACGCCCCGTCCGGGGATCGTCTCGAAGGCCGTGACGGGCTCGTCGGGCGGTGTCCCCGCCTCGGAGATCGCCTCCGCGACGGGGTGGGTCGCGAACTGTTCGACGGCGCTGGCGTACGCGAGGCTCTCGTCGTGGCCCACGACCGTCCGAACGGTCATCGATCCAGTGGTGAGGGTGCCCGTCTTGTCGAGCGCGACAGTCTCGACCGCCGGTGCCGTCTCCAGGGCTGTGTCGTCGGTGATCACGATGCCCGCGTCGAGAGCGTCTCGAATCCCAGCGGCGACGGCCATCGGCGTCGCCAGACCCAGTGCACAGGGACAGGAGACGACGAGGACGGTCAGGCCGGTCAACAGTGCCGCGGTCGCTCCAGTGCCCGCGAGCAGGTGGACGACCAGCGTCCCGACAGCCAGGACGAACACGAGCGGGACGAACACCGCCGCGATCCTGTCGACGAGGCGCTGTGCGCCGGGTGTCGCGCTCTGTACCTCCCACAGCGTCTCTGCGAGTCGGTCCACAGTGCTCGTCGGGTCCTCGTCAGCGCGGACGACGACCCCACCGTCCGTGACCGTCGTCCCGCCGAGAACCGCGTCCCCGGTGGCTTTCGAGACGGGCAGCGACTCGCCGGTGACCAGTGACTCGTCGACCGCGGCCGTGCCTTCGACGACCGTCCCGTCGACGGGGACCGGTTCGCCACCTTTGACTACCAGTTCGTCACCGCCGTCGACTGCCGACCGAGAAACCGACTCGATGCCGTCGGCCGTCCGGCGGCGTGCCGCGTCCGCTCGTTCGTCGGAGACCGTTGCGAGGCGGCCCATGGCCCGTCTGCGGACACGCTCCTGATAGTAGTCGCCGACGGTCACCGCGAGGACGACGACGACCGCCACGTCGAAGTACAGATCCGTCTGACCGAGCGCCATCGCGATCGTGCTGTAGACGTAGGCCGTCGCCGCCGCGATCGCCACGAGCAAGTCCATGTTCGGGTGGCCGACCCGCAGGCTCACGACCGCACCACGGAACAGCGGATAGCCGGTGTAGGCCACCACGACCGTCGCCATGACCCAGACGTTCGCGAACAGGAACCCACCCGCGGGACCGTCCAGGTCGACGAGCAGCGACGACGGCGCGACGCCCGTGTACACGGGATAGAGAAAGAGGACGTACCAGGCCATCACCATCATCCCGAAGAAGCCACCGACCATGAGACGACCGACGGTCTCTTGGGCGTCGTCGGCCGACGCCGCGCCCTCCTGGGTCGCGTCGTAGCCGTGCCCCGAGATGCGGTCCGCGATCGCGTCGGGTTCGGCCGTCGCCGGATCGAAGACGACACGGACCATCCCAGCGGTGTAGCTGGCCTCGGCGGCCCGAACGCCCGGAGCGTCGGTCGCGGTGGCTTCGAGGAAGGTCTCGCAGGTGGCACAGTGCATTCCGTCGACGTCGAAGTAGGCCCGATCGCCATCGACGGAGTCCACGTCTGGCCCGGTGTCGACGGCCGTCTGGGGATCGGCGTCGGCGGGCGCGTCGTCGAGCGTGCGGGCGACCGTCAGGCACCCCTGACAGCAGAAGGCACCGTCCACGTCCGGAGCGGTGTGGGGCGGATCGGGTGTCGGCAGGCCACAGAGAGTACACTCGCCCATAGTTATCCCAGTGGTTGGTAGATCGGAATGCTCGAATGCGGGAGGTGGATGCCCAGTAACATCGCACCGTGTGCCAGCGGGAGGTAGCCAAGCAGCAAGAACGTGACGCCGAGGACGCGGTGGAGCGGTCCCTGAAATCGCGGCGAGATCGACTGGAACGCGACGCCGTAGGCAAAGACGGTCGGCACCGTCGCCAGCCCCAGCACGGCGAGCGCGACGCCGCCACGGACCGGCGATCCCGTCGCGAAGGCGTACAGAAACGCGGGGTACAGCAACGGGCACGGGAGGACCCCGTGGGCCGCGCCGAGCGCGACGATCTGGGGGCCACGAACCCACCGCTCGATTCGGTCGAGCAACGCAGTACTCACCCGTTCGAAGACCGCCGGTGTCGGGGCGTGACCGAACAGTCCCCCAGTTCCCGTCAACAAGTAGTTCGCGCCGACGAGGAGGATGACACCGCCGATCACCAGACCGGCGACCGCGCGAACGTCGTTCGCGACGGCCGCGACCGCCGCAGCGTCGTACAGCAGCGCACCCAGCCCGCCGAACAGCACCCCGAGAACGGTGTAGCTCGCGGTCCGACCCAGATTAAACAGCAGGTGCTGGCGGATCGTCCGCCAGGTCGCCGGACCGTCTGTCCCCATCTGATCGGCGTAGACAGTCACCAGCGGTCCGCACATGCCCAGACAGTGCACACCACCAAGCAGCCCGACGAGCGCGAAGACGACCAGCTCGACCTGCCCAGAGAGGGCACCAGACACCTGCGGGACAGACATCGAGTCAGGCGAGGCCGCCGGGTAGACGCAGTTCGTCCGCCGAATCGAACATGATGCGGACGGCGACCACGATCAGGACAGTATTGAGGATCGCGAGCACCGCGACGGGCTCCAGCCAGATCACGAACGCGAGTGCCGACGGGATCGTGAGCAGTCCCACCAGCGGCAGCCACGAGAGCGGGATCCGTGTCATAGAGTCCAGTACACCACACCGGAAAGTAAATCAGAGGTTGTCTCTCGACAACTCCCGACAGAGCTGGTCTCGGGCAGTGGGCCCTTCGGATTGCCCGGATGCCCTGGAGTTATCACTGCTGGGAACGGAGGGACAGGCTTACTTTCGGGCGTTTTTTCTCTCTCGGTATGAAAGATTGGTCGAACACCTTCGGAGACGGCGGCCTCAACGCCCTCCTCGACGTCGACTCGCTCGTCGCCGCGTGTGGCATAGACGAGTCGGAAATCGAGTGGCGAAAGGAGTTCGTCGGCTTCGACGAGACCGACGAACAGCACCTCTCGGAGCTCGAAGAGCTGTTTCGGGCCCACACCGACGAGATCGCAGACGGCTTCTACGACAACCTGACCGATCACCAGCAGACCAGCGACGTGATCGGTCGGTCGGACAAGTCCCTCCAGCAGCTCAAAGAGACCCAGTCCGCGTATCTCGTGACCCTCGCCAGCGGAGAGTACGGAATGGACTACTTCCGCGACCGGGCACGGATCGGCAAGATCCACGATCTGCTCGAAATGCCGATGAAACACTACATCGGTCAGTACGGCGTCTACTACGACCTCATCTTCCCGCTCCTGTTCGACCGGATCGAGGAACGGCTCGTCGACCGACTGACAGACACAGCGGCTCTCGCGGGCGACGGCGGTCCCCAGGCGGTCGAGGCAGGAACCCGAGAGTCGGTCGAGGAGATCGTCGGCGAAGAACTGGATCGCGGCCTCGAAGAGATCCTCGCGGTGTTGCGGATCGTCAACCTCGACATGCAGGTCGTCGCCGACACGTACATCCACTCCTACAGTCAGGAGCTCGAACAGTCGATCGAAGAGCGCGAGCAGCTCATGACGGATATCGAACAGGACCTCGCAGATCCGATTCGGACGCTCCGTGACTCCGCCGAGGACGTCGCCACCAGCACCGACGAAATCAGCGACATCGCTCGCGAACAGGCAGGGACGACCGAAACCGTCGGCCGTGAGATCAGCAACGTCAGCGCGACCGTCGAGGAGATCGCCTCGACGGCCGACGAGGTCGCGGCCACGAGCGAGCGTGCCGAGCGACTCGCCGAGGACGGGCGGACCGCCGCCGCCGACGCGATCGAGGCGATGGAGCGAGTTCAGGAGTCGTCCGGAGACGTCGTCAGCGACGTGGACCGGCTGGAAGAGCGCGTCGCAGAGATCGACGAGATCGTGGACATGATCAACGACATCTCCGATCAGACGAACATGCTGGCGCTGAACGCCTCCATCGAGGCCGCCCGTGCCGGCGAGGCCGGCGACGGCTTCGCCGTCGTCGCAGACGAGGTCAAGAGCCTCGCCGAGGAATCTCGCACACACGCCAGCGAGATCGAGGAGATGGTCGAGGAGATCCAGGCCGACACCGAGAACGCAGTCGCCAGTCTCGAAGCGACCGCGCAGGACGTCGACCGCGGAATCGAGCGGGTCGAATCGGCGACCGAGACCCTCCAGGAGATCGTCGACGTCGTGGCCGAGGCCTCTCGTGGAATCCACGAGGTCTCGGACGCGACCGACGATCAGGCGGCCTCTGCAGAGGCGGTGGCGGGTATGGTGGACGAACTCGTCGACCAGGCCGACCAGGTCGCCGACGAGGTAGAGGCAGTCGCAGCCGCAAACGAAGAGCAAACGAAGACGATCCGCGAGATCAGCGAGACGGCGGAGCGACTCGGCGAGTGAGCGCCTCGGCGTGCGCGTACCGCCCGTGGTGTCGTTGAACATATTCGGCCCGTCCTGAAAGACATATCCCGGTCAATCCACTCCGGCCGAGTATGACCACCCACAGGAGTGAGCGCGTGCGCGTGCTCGCGGTGACGGCAGACCCCTCGTTCGCGAGTTCCTGTGAGCGCCACCTCGGCGAACACGACTCCCTCACCGTCACCACGGCGGGGACGGTCGGAGAGGCGATCGAACGACTCGCTGGCGACAGGGGTGTCGACTGCATCGTCAGCGACCACGATCTGCCCGACACGGACGGGCTCGCGTTTCTCGAATCGGTCCGGACGAAGTCACCGATGCTCCCGTTCGTGTTGTTCACCAGCGAAGGGACCGAAGAGATCGCCAGCCACGCGATCTCCGCCGACGTGACGGAGTATCTCGTCAAGGGGCGTCACGACGACCAGTGGGATCAGCTGGCGACGCTCGTCGTCGACGCGGTCGACTACCACCGTAGCCAGCAGGGCCTGTTCGATCCCGAGACGCGAGCTACTACGCTGTTAGACGCTGCAAACGACATGATCAGCGTCGTTCGCGACGGTCAGTGTAAGTACGTCAACGCGACCGGCCTCGATCTGCTGGCCCTCGACGACCGAGGTCAGGCCGCCGACCGTCCCATCGAGTCGTGGCTGTCGCCGCCCGACGGACGGGACCTCACCGCGTCGCTGGCTGCCGTACAGTCGGGCGACCAGCCAGTCGAGCAGTTCGAAGCGACCCTGACGACCAGCGAGGACCGAGAACTGTCGGTCGAAGTCACCGCGACGCGAGTCCGCTGGAGCGACGGCCCGGCGACCGTGCTGGTGGTGCGGGACATCGACGAACGGAGAGCCGACGAGCAGATGCTCCGACAGTTCCAGCGAGCCGTCGAGGCGGCCGGACACGCCATCTACATGACCGACCCGGACGGCACGATCACCTACGTCAACCCCGCCTTCGAGGAGATGACGGGATACGATAGCGACGACGTGCTCGGGAAGACGCCCGCGATCCTCTCCTCTGGCACGATGTCCGAGGAGTACTACGAGGACCTGTGGTCGACCATCACGAGCGGCGACGTGTGGGAAGAAGAGATCCGCGACCGCCGGCAGTCGGGAGCGCTGTACTACGCCCATCAGACGATCGCCCCCCTGACCGACGACGACGGTGAGGTGGTGTCGTACGTCGCGATTCAAAACGACACGACGGAACAGCGTCGGCGAGAGTCCCAGCTCCGGCAGTACGAGCACGCGATCGAGGGTGCGAGTGAACTGATCGCTGCGGTCGATTACCAGCAGCGGAATGGGGCTCTGGCTGGTCAAACGGATCGTGACCGCCGTCGACGGCACACTCCAGTTCGACGACGCCGAGCCACGAGGGAGCGCCGTCACACTCGTCCTCCCCGGCGGGAGCCGGGCAGAGTGAACAGCTCAGGGCCAGAGACCTCTGGCCTCGTGGGCCGCTGCGATGCGCTCCAGGGCGACGGTGTAGGCGGCGTCGCGCCACCGAACGTCTCGCTCGTCGAACGCGTCGCGAACGTCGCGCCACGCGGCGAGCATCTCGCTTTCGAGTTCGTCGTTGACGCGCTCTCTGGACCAGGAGCGGCGATTGATGTCCTGGAGCCACTCGAAGTACGACACCGTGACGCCGCCCGCGTTCGCGAGGATGTCGGGAATCACGGGGAGCGAGCGGTCGGCGAAGATCTCGTCTGCGGCGCTGGTCGTCGGTCCGTTGGCACCCTCGACGACGAGGTCGGCCCGCACGTCGGCGGCGTTCTCGGCCGTCAGGACGTTGCCGAGCGCGGCCGGAACGAGCACGTCGACGTCGAGTTCGAGTAGTTCGTCGTTGGTGATCGTGTGGGGGACCGACTGGCGCGTAACCGCCTCTGGCTCCTCGTCGTGGCTGGGAATCGAGTGGGTGTCGAGGCCGTCCGGATCGTAGATCGCGCCGTTGACGTCGCTGACGGCGACGACCGTCGCGCCCCAGTCGTCGAGGAGTCGGGCGGCGTTCGCGCCGACGCTGCCGTACCCCTGGATCGCGACCGTGGTCGCCGAGAGGTCCGTCTCGTAGTACTCGACGGCCTCGCGGGTGACGATCGCGACGCTCCGGCCAGGGGCCTCGTCGCGGCCGTAGCTCCCGCCGACGGCCGGCGGTTTCCCCGTCACGACGCCGGGCACCGTCTCGCCTTCCTGCATCGAGTAGGCGTCCATGAGCCAGGCCATCGTCTGTGGATCGGTGCCCATGTCCGGGGCCGGAATGTCCCTGTTCGGGCCGATACTGTCACGGATCTCCTCGGCGAATCGACGCGTGAGCCGCTCTTTCTCGGACGGGCTGAGTCGCTTGGGGTCGACTGCGATCCCGCCTTTCGCTCCGCCAAAGGGGATGTCCATGACCGCGCACTTCCAGGTCATCCACATCCCGAGGCCGACACACTCGTCTCTGGTCACTTCGGGGTGGTACCGGAGACCGCCCTTGTGAGGTCCACGGACGCTGTCGTGCTGGGCTCGATACCCCGTGAACACCTCGACAGAGCCGTCGTCACGCTCGATGGGGACGGTAACTTCCTGGACCTTCGTTGGGTGTTTGAGCCGCTCGACGATGGCGGGATCGATGTCGAGGTGGGCCGCGGCTCGGTAGAGCTGTCGGCGCGCCGTTTCGACGGCGGACTCCGGGTCCGACGCCGCTTCCGACTCGTCGCGGTCGGCCGCTACTGATTCTGAGGCCATCACTCGATCGGTGTCAGGCGGTTCCGTATCTCGCCGCCACACTCCGGGCAGGCGGTCGGCTTGTCCTCGGTGACGACGATCGTTCCACAGTCGAAGCACTCGTACGGCGTCTCTTCTTCGGGCTCCTGATTGACATCTCTCATGTAGGGTCACGAGTGCCATCGGCGGCACTCGGTTAAGGAGTATTAGGTGTTTTAGGGAGTATTCAGTGGTTCACTATCGAGGTGCATGGCGGTGGTCGTGGTTAACTATTGAACCTGCCAGACTCCAGGAGTCCGTATGCCTCGAACACCGCCGTGAACAGCTTCTGCTGGACGGCTCTGACGTGCTGGTAGAACGCGGGTGGGGAGATGTCGAGCATCGCCGCGAGTTCCTTGCCGTTGGTCTCTCGGGGCGACTCGAAGAACCCGCTGTAGTAGGCTGTCTGGACCACTTCCAGTTGCCGCTCGGTCATCTCGTCGAGGACGGTCGAGCGAACGTCGTGCTGTGTGGGTCGCTCGACGCTCCGTCTGGAGCGGAGTTCGACGTTGGACACCGTCTGGCCGATCAGTTCCGTGATCTCCCGCACGGTGATGCGCTCTGGCACGTCGACACGGAGCTCGGTGCCCCCCTGACTGGCGGTGACCTCCCGGAGGAGCGCGCCGTGGTCGGCCAGCTCCTGTGCGAGAAAGCGCGCCACGACGAGCCGCACGACGCCGCCGTTCTCGTCGGCGCTGACCACCTGCACCTCGTCGACCGCCGCCATCTCGGTGGCGTGGTCGACGACGGCGTCGACCGGCGCACCCTCGACGGTGAGAAAGAGGGCGCTACCCGCGTCGGTCTGTCGGATGCCGCCCTGATAGCTGACCGTACACTCCGCCTGGTCGGCGAGCCGCGAGAGGAGGAAGGTCGGATCGTCGACCGCGAACTCGACGCGGGTGACAGACGGCGTGAGGAGCGCGTTCTTCCGTTCGAGAGCGCTGAGCGCCGACGCGATCGTTTCGCCGAGTTCGGCGAGCACCGCCCGCGCCGTCTCGTCGAAGGCGTCCTTCGAGTCGGCGTAGACCGAGAGGACGCCGTGGCTGAGGTCGTTGTACACGAGCGGAATGCTCAGGACGGACGTGAAATCGCGCCGGAGCGCCTCCGTTCGCCAGGGCTCGTCTCGCAGTCCGGCCGCGACGTTCGTCTCCAGAGTCACGGTGTCCGTCGCCGCGGCCTGGCCGGACGGTTCGGCGTCGGACGCGCCGACGGCGAACGACTGGCAGTCGAGATACCCCTGCTCGTCGCCGGCCCAGGCCCGCGGTTCGAGGACCTCGTGTGCGGGGTCGACGGAGCCGATCCACGCGAAGCTGAACCGGTCGCCGTCGGTCAGTCGCTCACAGACCGCCCGGTCGATCTCCTCGCGGGTCTCCGCTCGCACGATCGTCCGCCCGATCTCGCGGATCGTGTCGTTGATGCGGTTCAGCGCCGACAGCTGCTCGTTCTGGCGCTGGAGTTGCCGATCTCGCTCGCGGAGCTGTGCCTCGCGGGCCACGCGGTCGAGTGCGGCCTCGGTGGTCGCAGCGAACAGGTCCGACAGCTCTCGGGTCACGTCGTCGAAGGCACCGACCTCGGGCGAGGCGGCGACGAACACGCCGTGGTCACCCAGCGGGATGTAGGTCGTCCCGCGAAACTCCGTCGCCCGGTTGTCCAGTCGGTCCGCGTGGTGAACGTCGTCGAAAAACAGCGTGTCGTCCGCGACGAAGCTGTGTCCCGGCAGCGTCTCGTCGTCGACCGCGACCGTCGGGAGCGGCCCGTGTAGCTCTGTCGCCGACGGCGAGTACGCCGCCGGCCGGAGTTCGTTGGCCGCGTCGTCGAACAGGTACACCGCGACGGCGTCGACGCCGAGGACTGCCGGGGCGTCGTCGACGACGCGCTGTGCGATCTCCTGGTGGGTCTCCGCGTAGAGGAACCGCCGTGCAGTCCCGTGCAGCGCGGCCAGCGCGTCCTCGCGGCGCTTGCGTTTGGTGATGTCCCGACAGCTGTAGAGGAGCGTCCCGTCCTGGATCGACACCTCCCGGACGTTGACCAGGAGCGTGTGTTCGCGTCCGGCCTTGTCCGTGGCCGTACACTCGATGTTCTTGCAGACGCCACGCCGAGCCAGCTCCTCGCGGTCGAAGAGGTCCTCCCCCAGCAGCTCCTCGATGGGCTTTTGCTCGCGGATCTCCGCGGCCGTGTAGCCGAAGATGAAGTGGACGTTCGGGCAGACGTACGTGTACTCCCCGTCCTCGTCGGTCATGAGGACGGTGTCGGTCATGTTGTTCAGCGTCACTCGGTGGAGTTCCTCGGATCGGCGAAGGTCGCGTTCGAGTTCGACCCGGTCCGTGATGTCGACGGCCTCGACGACGATCGAATCGACGCTGCCGCCGTCGTCGACCGGCCGGACCGACAGGTCGAACACTCGCGACGGCCCGTCGATCGCCGCCAGCGTGACGACGGCGTGGGCGAACGCCCCGTCGACGCCACGCTCCACGAGGCGTCGCACGTCGGCCCTGGTGCGTTCGTCGCCCGACAGCCACGGGAGCGTCCAGAACGGGCCACCCGTCTGTGCCGACGCCGCGTCGTCGCCGATCTCGCGAGCGGTCTGGTTCGCTCGCACGAGCGAGCCGTCGGGGTCGAGCACCCACGTCGCGGTCCGCGCGTCCGCGAACATCGCCTCGAACTGGCGTGCCCGTCGCTCGTGACCGTCGCGGTCCGGCGTCGCTTCCAGTACCCCCCTCGTCCGGTCGAGGAGCACGTCGCTCGGTCGGTCGGCCGCTTCGTCGATCACGACGTAGTCGTCGACGCCAGCGGCGATCGCGTCGCTGGCTGCCGATTCGCTGCCGTCGGCCGCACCGACGACGACCGGGAGCGTCGGGGCCACGTCGCGAACGTCTCCCAGGAGGGCGACCCCGGTCGAGTCGGGGAGGTCGTACGCCGTGACCAGACAGTCCGGCGACTGCTCGGCGACCAGCGTGAGCGCCGCGTCGGCGGTGTCGGCCCGCAGGAGCGTCGTCCGCTCGTCGAACGCGGTCGCAGCGTCGTCGACCCACTCCGAGGACCCGACCAGCAGAATGCGTGCAGACGCGAGTGAGTCCAGAGCCATCAGCGACCGGCGAGTGAGTCGCAGGCCGTTTCGTCGTGGCGGGACGAGAGAGAGCGTCGGCGACGAACGTCGCGCGTACGTGACGTGGACATGGATGGTTGACAATTGAACCCCGGAGACAAAACGCTACGGTCCGTGGCCTACTGGGAGCTGTCTCACCGTCGGAACGACCGCTGTACCAGACGGCAGACAGCGCGAGTAGCCCGACCAGCCAGCGTGCTGGGACACGCGCTCGACGACCACGGTCGAGGTGCGCGCCGAACCGGATAGCGGTCGTACGGACGGTTGTCGGAATGTACCGGTGGGCGTCGCCACGGGGTAGACGCTCACCGGTAAGCAACGACAACGTTCCGTATCAGACGTTGCCGTTGATGATGTCGGCGAGGCGCTGTCGATCGAACAGTTCGTCCTCGGTGAACGCCTCGGGGAAGTAGCCGGTCGCGTAGCGCTCGATCATGAAGAGGTTGTGAAGCGGCCCCGCATAGATCGGACCGCCACGGAACACCCGCCCCTCCTGAACGGCGGTCAGCTGGCTGCCGACCGGATGGTCCTGCATGTACGAGAGGATCGTGTCCTCGAATTCCTCGCGGCTCTTGCCCCGCTTGTGATAGCGCAACAGCAGCGAGTCGGGATCGATCTCCAGCAGTGTTTCGTAGTCGATGGTCCCCCTGTCGGTCGTGGAGAGCCCGTCGACGCCGCTCCCCGCGAACGCATCCGACAACCCCAGCGTGTGGTAGTGCTCCTTGTTCGCACCGTTGCCCGACAGCCGATACGGCGAGAACTCTTCGGGCTCTTCGCCGGCAAAGACGAGCGCGGCGTTTGGCCGCTCGTCGGGGGCGGGGAGACGCGACTGGACCGTCGCGACCAGTTCGTCGTGCATCGACCGGATCGCTTCGAACCGGTCGCGCTCCTGAAACACCTCGGCGACCTTCTCGAAGGCCTCGTACAGCGAGTAGTACCGGTAGTCGTGCCACGAGTCCGTCCGCCGGAAGATGACGTTGCCGATGAAGGGGGCGACGTTGCTTCGGATCTCTTCGAGATCCTGCTGATCCCAGGCCTGAAACCAGTCGGTGACCGCGGAGGGATCCATGAGATGGAGGTCGGCGTCGATGTCGTAGAACGTCTCCTTGGAGATCCCGTCGTTCCAGATCTGCGTGAGCGAGTCGAGGTCGATCGAAACGCCGTCGAGCTCCTCGTAGTGGCGTGTCTTGTACCGACCCTGGTACCAGATCGACTGGGCGGCATCACCGTGGCCAAGCGCCACCATCATGTCGATGTAGTCGGCGGTGAACGGTGCGACTCTCTCCGGGACGCCGTCGAATTCGAGCGTGCCGACCGGTTCCATCGTGACAGAGTAGCGCTCTGTCTCCGGTGTCGACGTTTCCGTCGGCGTCGATGCCGTGGGAGTGCTCGACTGTGTCGGTGTCGCTTCGGAACCGGACTGCTCACTGCAACCGGCGAGGAGTCCGCCGGCAACGACTGCGCTGCCGTATTTCATGTATTCGCGCCGCGTCGGTACGTCGGACTGTGTCTCGTCGTCGTCCATGAGTTTTAGGCCAGCCTAATAACACAAAAGAATTTCTATCCTTAGGTGTACCTAAAAATAGTGAAGGTCAGACGAGAAGCTGGATGTCGGCGTCGGCCATGTCCTGCAGTGCCGTCGCAGCGCCGACGCCGGTCGTGACGCCGTCGTAGAACTCCGATTCGTCGTAGCCCATCAGTTCGATCGTCATCTGGCAGGCCTGGAACTCCACGCCCATGTCGAGGCTCGTCTCGACGAGTTCCTCGATGGTGGCGGTGTCGTTGTCCGCGATCCTCTTTTCCATCATCTTCGTCGTGACGCGGTCCATGCCGGGGAGCGCGGCGACGGCGTTCGGGACGGGCATGTTGGGGTTGCCCACGGAGCTGAGCTTGAGGTCTTTCGAGCGCTCCTCGTGGAGGATCTCCAGCCCCCAGAACGTGTGAAAGACCGTCACCTCGTAGCCGAAGGCGGCGGCGGTGCTGGCGAGGATGAGCGGCGGGTACGCCATGTCCAGCGTCCCCTTGGTGGCGATGATGCTCATCTTCTTGCCGTCGTCCTCGCTGGTGGCCTCGGCGAGCTCGTCTTCCAGTTCGTCGACGCGCGCGGCGAGCTCCGCACGAGAGGGCGTCTCGTCGCCGGGCGCGTCTGGCGTGTCCGTGCTCATCGTCACTCCGTCTTGCGGACGTAGTGTCTGTACACGTCGTCGCCTTCCTCCTGGTCGAGCAGCTCGACGCCCTCGGTTCCGGAGGCCCAGCCGTCGATGTCGCTCATGCTGCCGGCGTCGGTCGCGAGCACTTCGAGGACGGCGTCCTCGGAGAGGTCGTCGATGGCGGACTTCGTTTTCACCACTGGCATGGGACACGATGCACCTTTCACGTCGAGCGTCTCCGCGATGTCGAATTCAGCACTCATAGTGTATCTGCTCCGTTGAGTCGTATTGGAGCTATCGCACAATATCGTCTTCGGGGTTAAAAGAATGTTGGTTATTGTGTGTACTGCAACATTCCACACAGTCGAATATAGACGATAATGTCCTCAAAGTGCCTTTAGAGGATTTTAGAGATCTCCTCCTCTCTTACCCAGACCACTGTATTGTGTAGTTAGTGAAATTCTTTGCAAACCCTTTTCTGCATCGACCCAGTAGCTGGGGGTGTACGACATGAACGCCGAAGACTTCCCGACTCCCGACGCCGACGTTGCGAGCGTCGCGCCGGAGACGCTGAAGGATCGAATCGACGACGGAGAGAGCGTGACGCTGCTCGACGCGCGGATGAGCACGGAGTACGAGAAGTGGCACGTCGACGGCGAGAACGTCACGTCGATCAACGTCCCCTACTTCGAGTTCCTCGACGACGAGATCGACGAGAGCGTGCTCGACCGGATCCCCGACGACCGCGAAGTGACAGTCCTCTGTGCGAAGGGCGGTGCCAGCGAGTACGTCGCGGGCACGCTCGTCGAGCAGGGCTACGACGTGGACCACCTCGAAGACGGGATGAACGGCTGGGCGAGCATCTACGAGGCCGTCGAGGTCCAGCGCTACGACGGGGCGGGAACGCTACTCCAGTACCAGCGACCCTCCACGGGCTGTCTGGGCTATCTGCTCTACGACGACGGGGAGGCGGCGGTCATCGACCCGCTGCGGGCGTTCACCGACCGCTATCTCGCGGACGCCGCAGAACTCCGTTCCGCGAGCCCTGCCTCGCAGGCTCGGCAGGACGAGGACTTCGGCGTCGACCTGCAGTACGCGCTGGACACCCACGTCCACGCCGACCACATCTCGGGCGTGCGCGCCCTCGACGACGAGGGTGTCGAGGGCGTCATTCCCGAGGCGGCCGTCGACCGCGGCGTCACGTACGCCGCGGACGGAAGTTCCGCGAGCCCTGCCTCGCAGGCTCGGCAGGACGCAGACGCCCTCACCACGGCCGCGGACGGCGACACCTTCCAGGTCGGCGACGCCACCATCGAGGCCGTCCACACGCCCGGCCACACGACCGGGATGACCTCGTATCTGATCGACGACAGCCTGCTCGCGACCGGCGACGGACTGTTCATCGAGAGCGTCGCCCGCCCCGACCTCGAAGAGGGCGACGACGGCGCGCCCGACGCCGCGCGCACGCTCTACGAGTCGCTACAGGAGCGCGTGCTGACGCTGCCCGACGACACGCTGATCGGCGGAGCCCACTTCAGCGACGCCGCCGAACCCGCCGACGACGGCACCTACACCGCCCCAATCGGCGAGCTCGTCGCGGAGATGGACGCGCTCACGATGGACGAAGAGGCGTTCGTCGACCTGATCCTCTCGGACATGCCGCCGCGGCCGGCCAACTACGAGGAGATCATCGCGACGAACCTCGGCCAGAACGCCGTCGACGACGAGAAGGCGTTCACGCTCGAACTCGGCCCGAACAACTGCGCCGCGAGCCAGGGCTCGCTGGCGGATGACTGAGGAGGGCGATGATGACTGATCCACTCGCGCTTCAGGTGACCGCCGAGCTGTTTCCAAACGGGATCGGCCGCTACGCCGTCGGTGGACTGCTCGTCGGCCTCGGCGCGGTCGTGATCTACGTCGGGACCGGCATTCCGGCCGGGGCGAGTACGTTCTTGGAGTCGACGCTGTCGTACGTCTCCGACCAGTCGCGGTTCCAGCAGTACGTGGGCTCGCGGGACTGGCGCGTGGTGTTCACGCTCGGGATCGTCCTAGGCGGACTGGCGTTCGCCGCGACCGTCCAGTCCGGTCTGGTGTCGACGGCGCTCTACCAGACGGGGACGACCGGGCAGCTGTACGAAGTCGGCGGCGTGACGCTCTGGACGACGAACGTCCAGCCGTGGCGGCTGTTCGTCGGCGGCGTCCTCGTCGGCATCGGCACCCGCGTCGGCAAGGGATGTACCTCGGGCCACGGCGTCTGTGGCGTCGGGTCGGCGTCGAAGACCTCGCTCGTCGGCGTCGCCACCTTCCTGACGGTGGCGATCGGGACGGCACAGGTCGTCGCCGCGCTGGGGGTGAGCCCGTGATGTGCGAGACGCGAGCGCAGCGAGGCGCGACCGGAGGGAGCGACACGTGGGCAGCGAGGCCGACCAGCGAGAGGCCTCGACGGACGCGAACGGGAGCGAACGGAGGGAGCGACACGTGGGCAGCGAGGCCGACCAGCGAGAGGCCTCGACGGACGCGAACGGGAGCGAACGGAGGGAGCGACACGTGGGCAGCGAGGCCGACCAGCGAGAGGCCTCGACGGACGCGAACGGGAGCGAACGGAGGGAGCGACACGTGGGCAGCGAGGCCGACCAGCGAGAGGCCTCGACGGACGCGAACGGGAGCGAACGGAGGGAGCGACACGTGGGCAGCGAGGCCGACCAGCGAGAGGCCTCGACAGACGCGAACGGGAGCGAACGGAGGGAGCGACACGTGGGCAGCGAGGCCGACCAGCGAGAGGCCTCGACAGACGCGAACGGGAGCGAACGGAGGGAGCGACACGTGAGCGACGACCGACATCCGCTGTTCGAGCCGCTGATCTTCGTCGGCGGCCTGATCTTCGGGTTCGGACTCGGGTTCAGTCAGATGGCGCGTCCGGAAGTGGTGCTGAACTTCCTCCAGTTCGAGGACTTCGGACTGCTGTTCGTCATGTTCGGCGCGGCCGTCGTCTCCGGGATCGCGTTCGCAGTGATGCCCCGGATTCGGAACGTGGCACCCCTGACGGGCGACCGCTACGAGCGTCGGCTGAAGCCGTTCGACCGGAACGTCCTCGTCGGCGGAGCCATCTTCGGCGTCGGCTGGGGACTCTCGGGCATCTGTCCGGGTGCCGCGTACGCGAGCCTCGGCGTCGGCAACGTCACGATCCTCTGGGCGCTGGCCGGGATGTTCCTGGGCGCGTACGCTCAGGGGTACTGGCGGAGTCAGAATCGAGCGCGTGACACCGCCACCGGCGCGGACTAGCCAGTTCTATGGACCCCGCACTCATCGCTCTCTTCGTCGGTGCAGCAGTCGCCAGCCTGTTCATGGCGTGGGTCATCGGCGCTGGATCGAGCGGCGCGACTCCCTTCGCACCAGCCGTCGGCGCGAACGCCATCGGGACGATGCGGGCCGCCTTTCTGGTCGGCATCTTCGGATTCGCAGGGGCGGTCACACAGGGCGGGAGCGTCTCGAAGGCGGTCGGGAGCGGTCTCGTGGGCGGCATCAGTCTGCCCGTCGGCGGGGTCATCCTCGTGCTCGTGCTGGGAGCGGGGCTGATGGCGGTCGGGATCGCGACGGGCTATCCGATCGCGACCGCGTTCACCGTGACGGGTGCCGTCGTCGGCGTCGGCCTCGCACTGGGCGGGACGCCGGTCTGGCCGAAGTACCAGCAGATCGCCGCCGTCTGGGTGTTGACGCCCGTCGTCGGCGGCGGCATCGCGTTCGTCATCGCCAGCCTCCTGCCCCGTCCCGACGTCCCCGAACGGTTCAGCATCCCCCTCCTTGCCGGCCTCGTCGGGGCCGTCCTCGTGAACGTCGACTTCAGCTTCCTCGGCGAGGGGACCGCGTCGGGGACCGTCCGCGGGCTCGGGCAACGCGTATTGGCAGTGGACGGTCTCGCGTCGGGGCTCGTCGTGACCGGCGTCGTCGCGCTGGCCGTCGCCGCCGTCGTCCGATGGGACGTTCGCCGTGACGAACGCGGCGGCCTGCGGCGCGTCCTGCTCGCGCTCGGCTCGCTCGTCGCCTTCTCCGCGGGCGGGAGTCAGGTCGGCCTCGCCGTCGGGCCGTTGCTGCCCCTGCTCGACGAGATCGGGATGGTGTCGACGATGACCGTGCTCGTCGGCGGCGGGCTGGGAATGCTCGCCGGGTCGTGGACGGGCGCGCCCCGGATGATCAAGTCGCTGGCACGGGACTACTCCTCGCTGGGACCGCGGCGCTCCATTTCGGCACTCGTGCCGTCGTTCCTGATCGCACAACTGGCCGTGCTGCTGGGCGTTCCGGTGTCGTTCAACGAGATCGTCGTCAGTGCCATCATCGGGAGCGGTGCCGCAGTCGGCGGACGCGACGCGGTGGACGCACGGAAGATACTCGTGACCGTGGGAGCGTGGGCAGGGTCGTTCGGCCTGTCGTTCGTGCTCGCGTACGTCGCCGCGTCCCTGCTACTGTAGGCACCAGCGGAGACACCGCGCGGTCACACGTCGAGACGGCAGCCGATCGATCTGCGTCGGAAAGCGAACGGCGTCCCGGGCGTCTGCACGAGACAGTATTTTCCAGAAGAAACAAGACCGGTAGCCGGCAGAGAGTCTGCGTTCACCGCCGGCACCGTGTCGTCGCCAGTCTGGTGAGTGTTCGTGCGGCATTGTGAAATTCGCACACAAGTCTTTTAACGAGGAGGACCGTACGTTCACCCGATACCGATGCCAGATTCGATGTCCGAACAGCTTCAGCGGGACATGGAGTGTGAGGGGCTTCTGGAGTGTTTCCACGGACTCAAACAGCTCGATCGAGAGGTCTTTCAGGCGCTCGTCGACACCGAGGACGCGCTCACCGTCGACGAGATCGCAGACGCCGTCGACCGTGAGCGCTCGACCGCATATAGGGCCGTACAGCGGCTCCTCCAGGCCGGATTCATCCAGAAAGAACAGGTCAACTACGACCAGGGAGGGTACTACCACGTCTACAGACCGACCGACCCCGCGAACATCGCGGACGACATGCAGCGGCTCCTCAACGACTGGTACGCGAAGATGGGCCAGCTCATTCAGGAGTTCGAGACGAAGTACGAAGACCGCGACGCGACAGCGCCGTCGGTCGAGGGCTGAGCCCCCAGTTCGACGGACCACTGCTACGGATTACTGTCGATCGTTCCCGGAGCAGCCCCACGCCGTCGTGTGGTCGGCCGGGCAAGCGGCGACAATAATCCGTACGAGGTCCCCACGCGACACCCCTCCCGCTGGGACTGCCCGCTGTGGATTTTCACCGTCTTCGCGATCCGAGGTCGCAGCTGCTGTAGGTAGTGCGACAGCCCGTCGTCGGCCGGCTCGTGCTGGGGACAGTATTGTTTAGTACGTCCAAAACCCTTAACTACGAGAGTCGCCTACGGTGAACTGATGACAACAGATATCGAAGCCGAAGCCGGAGCAGGTACGCCCACGGAGCCAGTCCACGTCGACGGCCAGTCCGAGCTGGACGGCGCGGTCGCCGACTACGAGGTCGTTCTGGCGGACTTCTACGCCGACTGGTGTGGCCCCTGCCAGATGCTCGAACCGGTCGTCGAGACGCTGGCGGCCGAGACGGACGCCGCCGTGGCGAAAGTCGACGTCGACGAGAACCAGCAGCTCGCGACGGCCTACGGCGTCCGTGGCGTGCCCACGCTCGTCCTCTTTGCCGACGGCGAGCAGGTCGAGGAGATCGTCGGCGTCCAGGGCGAAGACGAGCTGCGGTCGCTCGTCGAACAGTACACGGCGTGAGGCCAGGTAGCGTGTGGTCGAGCGGGCAGCGTCGCGCTGCTCGGATGAAGCCGTAGTTGGTATGTACCTCAGTCTCCCCTGTGGAGATAGGATGACACACGTGAGCGTTATCGGCTGTGGCAACATGGGTGGGGCCTTCGTGAAGGGGCTCGCCCAGACCGGAGCCTACGAAGTGACAGCGATCGACCTCGATCCCGAAGCGCTGGCGTCAGTCGCCGACGACGCCGACGAGACGACCGACGACATCGACGCGGCCCGGGAGGCAGAGATCGTCGTGTTGGCAGTCAAACCGAAGGCGGTCTCGGCAGTCCTCGCTGATCTCGATCTCCGACCAGACCAGTCGCTTCTCACCATCGCGGCGGGCGTCCCGCGGTCGTTCGTCGCCGGGGAGACCGACGCGACCGTCGTCCGGATCATGCCGAATCTGGCGGCCGAGACCGGCGACATGGCCGCCGCGGCCACCCGCGACGGGATCGACGACAACGTGCGGGAACTGCTGGACGCGGTCGGCGAGTTCGTCGAGATCGACGAGGAGCTGATGGACGTGTCGACGGCGGTCAACGGCAGCGGCCCGGCCTTCGCCTTCTACCTCATCGACGCGATGAAGGAGGCCGGCATCGACGGCGGTCTCGACCCCGAGCAGGCCGAGACGCTGGCGGCCCAGACGTTCAAGGGCGCGGCCGAGACGGTCCTCCGGGACGACCGAAGCGTCTCCGAGCTCATCGACGCCGTCTGCTCGCCCAACGGGACCACCATCGAGGGCATGGAGGTCCTGTGGGACAGCGACGCCGACGCGGCGGTTATCGAGGCCGTCGAAGCCGCCGAGCAGCGGTCCCGAGAACTCGCCGAGGAGTTCGACGATGAGTGAGCAGTCGGCGATCGAGAGCGTCGGCGAGGCGACCGTCGAGCAGGCGCGCGAGCAGGCCGCCGACGCCCAGCGCGTGATCGTCAAGGCGGGGACGAACTCGCTGACCGACGAGGACTCCCAGCTCGATCGCGTGAAACTCGACAAGCTTGTCAGCGACATCATGGACCTCCGGAAGCGGGGGAAGGACGTGCTGCTGGTCTCGTCTGGCGCGGTCGGTGCGGGCAAGGGGCTGATCGACGAGGAGACCGAGACCGTCGAGGAGAGCCAGGCCCTCTCGACGGTCGGACAGAGCCACCTGATGCGCCACTACACCCAGAGCTTCGACCGCTACGACCAGACGGTCGCACAGATCCTGCTGACCGAGCACGATCTGGCCAACCCCGAGCGCTTTACGAACGTCCGCAACACCATCGAGACGCTGTTCGACTGGGGGATCGTGCCGATCATCAACGAGAACGACGCGATCGCGACCGAGGAGATCCAGATCGGCGACAACGACATGCTCTCGGCGTCGGTCGCCATCGGCGTCAACGCCGACCTGCTGGTGACCCTGACCGACGTTGGCGGCGTCTACACGGGCAACCCGAAAGACGACGACGACGCGGCGCTGATCGAGGCAGTCGGCGCGAACTACGACGCCGTCCAGTCGCTCGTCGACGACAGCACGACCGCCGAGTTCGGCGGCATCCAGACGAAAGTCGAGGGCGCGCGCGACGTGAGCGAACACGGCACACCGGCGATCATCGCCGGCTCGGCGGACCGCGACGTACTGGAACGGATCGCTACTGCCAAATCGGTGGGCACGCTATTCGTCCCGATAAACGGAGCCACAGATGACTGAGTACGACACCGAATCCCAGGTGACCGATGCACAGCACGCCGCACTGCGGCTGGCGAACGTCGACGAGGAGACACGCGACGCGGCGCTTGAGTCGATCGCCGACGCCATTCGCGACCACGAGGCCGAGGTCCGCGAGGCCAACGCGACCGACGTGGAGGCCGCGGAAGCCATGCTCGAACGCGGCGAGTACACCCAGGCGCTCGTCGACCGACTGAAGCTCGACGACGCGAAACTCGACAGCATCGCCGAGATGGTCGAGAGCGTCGCCGAACGGGAAGATCCCCTCGGTGAGACGCTTGCGGCCCGGGAGCTGGACGAGGACCTCGAACTGTACAAGGTCGCCGTGCCGATCGGCGTCGTCGGCACGATCTTCGAGTCGCGGCCGGACGCGCTGGTCCAGATCGCCGCCCTCGCGCTCAAGTCCGGCAACGCCGTCATCCTCAAGGGCGGCAGCGAGGCCAGCGAGTCCAACCGCGTCCTCTACGAACTCATCCGCGAGGCGACCGCCGAGCTGCCCGACGGCTGGGTCCAGCTCATCGAAGCCCACGAGGAGGTCGACGCGCTGCTGGAGATGGACGACAAGGTGGACCTGCTGATGCCCCGTGGCTCCTCGGAGTTCGTCTCCTACATCCAGAACAACACCCAGATCCCCGTGCTGGGGCACACGGAAGGGGTCTGTCACGTCTACGTCGACGAGGCCGCCGACCTCGAACAGGCCGAGGAGATCGCCTTCGACGCCAAGGTCCAGTACCCGGCGGTCTGTAACGCCGTCGAGACGCTGCTGGTCGACGACAGCGTCGCAGAGACGTTCCTGCCGGCCATCGTCGAGCGCTACGAGGCGGCCGGCGTCGAACTCCGCGGTGACGAGGCGACCCGCGAGATCGTCGACGTGGGCGAGGCGACCGACGACGACTGGGACAGCGAGTACGGCGACCTCGAACTGTCGATCAAGGTCGTCTCGGACGTGTACGAGGCCGTCGAGCACGTCAACGCTCACGGCTCGAAACACACCGAGTCGATCGTCACGGAGAACGCCGACACCGCCGAGCTGTTCATGACCGGCATCGACGCCGCGAGCGTCTTCCACAACGCCTCGACGCGCTTTGCCGACGGCTACCGCTACGGCCTCGGCGCGGAGGTCGGCATCTCGACGGGGAAGATTCACGCTCGCGGCCCGGTCGGCCTGGCCGGGCTGACGACCTACAAGTACTACCTCGAAGGCGACGGCCAGCTCGTGGCCACCTACGCGGGCGACGACGCCAGAGCCTTCACCCACGAAGCGTTCGACGGCGAGTGGACGCCCGGCCGTCTCGCCGACGAGTAGCGGGACAGTCGCTCTGACAGCGGGGCCCCCTCGGTCGGCCCAGCGGTCCGGCGTCTATATAGCCCTCACGCCCGGTCGGTACCACGACGTACCGTCCCCACCCGATGATCGCGGTATAGAGATATAATATAAAGCACCTTTATCGGGATTGCCGGACCACCGCGTGTGACAGATCACACACGACGCGGGTTCCTGACCGTGGCGGGCTCGGCGACGGCCGCCACGGTCGCAGGGTGTAGCGGCACCGAAGCCATCGGCGGCGGTGGCGGCGAGACCTACGAGGTCGGCCACGGGGACTACCAGACGACCGTCAGCGAGAGCGACTTCCCCTCGGACAGACTCTACATCTACGCCGTCCAGACGGGGTGGTCGAACTGGGGTGCCGTCATGGACGCCTTCGACGAGCGGTACGGCGTCGAGCTGAACGACGACCAGCGTACCTCCGGCGAGGCGCTCACACACATCCGATCGAACGCCGAGAACCCCACCCACTCGGCGTACAACGGCGGCTACTCGTTCGGTATCACCGCCATGGAGGAGGGGTTCACCACGGACTACAAGCCGGCCAACTGGGACGCCGTTCCGCCGGATCTGAAGACGGACAACGGCCACCTCACCGCGACCCGGCAGATGACGACGGCGGTCACCTACCGCAAGGACATCTACGAGGAGCGCGGGCTGGGCGAGCCCGAGAGCTGGGAGGACTTCAAACACCCCGACGCCGCCAAGGACTTCTGTGTGACCCCGCCCCACTCGGCCAACGGGCTGGCGACGGCGCTGTCGATCAACAACGCCTACGGCGGGACGATGGACGATCTGGGACCGGTCGTCGAGTACTACGACGACATCGCCCAGAAGGGGGCAGACGTGCGTCGCAACATCACCGGCGACTTCACCAGCGGCGAGGTCTCGGCGGTCGCTCAGTACGACTACACCGCCCTGGAGATGAAGTACAACCACGAGGAGGTGCCCGCGGAGAACGTCGGCGTCGCGATCCTGCCCGGCCCCGAGGGCGACGCCGGAGCGATGAACATCCCGTACGGCTACGGCATGCTCGACGGCGCACCGAATCCGGAGACGGCGAAGTTGTTCATGGACTTCGTTCTCTCACTGGAGGGCCAGCGGCTGTTCTTCGACGCGTTCGTCCGCCCGATCCGGGCCGGCGAGCTGGAGATGCCAGACGAGTTCCCCGACCAGACGACCTACGAGGCGGCGGAGTTCACCGTCGACCAACTGGATCTCGTCGAGCGACAGGAGTCCATCATCGATCAGGTGACCTCGGAGTCGGACATTCCCGGCATCCAGGGGTAACTCGGGGGCAGCTATGAGCACCACCACCTGGTTCGAACTGTCTGCCGCCAGAGACACCCTCACACCCGAGACCGAGCGCGACCGGCGACGGCGGCGCATCCTCGTCCTGTGTGCGCCCTTCCTCGTCCTGGCCGCGGTGGCCGCGTTCGTCCCGCTGGCGACGATGATCCGGATGAGCGTCTCCGCGGACCGGTTCGCGAACGTCGGGTTCTCGGTGTCGGCCTGGCGGACGCTGGCGACGGACCCGCTGTATCGACGGGTCGCCGTGAACACGCTCTGGTTCGCCGCGGCGACGAGCGCCGTCAGCGTCGCGCTGGGCGTCGCGGTGTCACACGCGTTCGCGAAGTACTCGCTACCCTTCGAACGCGTGCTCGTCTCGGTGGTCTCGTTCCCCATCGCGCTCCCCGGAATCGTCGTCGCGTTCATGGTCGTCGCCCTGCTGGGCCGACAGGGACTTGTGACGAACGCGGTCGCGTTCTTCAGCGGTCAGGGGCCGATCGACCTGGCGACCGCGACGACCGTGACGGGGCTGTTCGTGGGGTACGTCTACTCGCTGCTCCCGCGGGCGACGATGGTCCTGCGCGGGACTTACGCCGAGGTCAACACCGACGCCGAGCAGGCGGCCAGAGCGCTCGGTGCCGATCCGCTTCGGACGTTCTACTACGTCACGCTGCCCGAGATCCGTCCCGGGATCGTCGCCGCGTTGTTGCTCACGTTCCGGACGGCACTGGCGATCTTCGGCACGGTCCTGGTCTTGCAGGGGTTGAACGTCGCGACGCTCCAGCTCAGTCAGGTGATCTCGGTCGGCTACGAGAGCCAGATCGCCGCCAGCATCGGGCTGGTGTACTTCGCGTTCATCCTCGCGGTCACGTTCGTCGGCCTGCGCTACACCGAAGCGGACGTGATCCGGCGATGACGACGCTCCGGACGCCCCAGTCGCTCGGGAAGGCCGCGGTCACGCTGGTGACGGGACTCGTCCTCGCGGTACTCGTGGTCCCGATCGCGGTGACGTTCGTCTCCTCGTTCGCACAGTCGGCCACCGGTGTCGTTCCCACCGGCTTCGTCACCGCCGAACACTGGCGGACGGCGCTCGGCCTGACCGACGTGGGCGCGCGCAGAGGGATCGGCTCCGGCCTGTGGTTCAGCGTCCTCCTGGCGACCGGCGGGATGGTCGTCAACCTCGTCGTCGGCGTGCCGATCGCCTACGCGCTGACCCGCTACGAGTTCCGGGGCCGAGAGTGGCTGAACACGCTCGCGGTCCTGCCGCTCGTGCCGGGGATCATCCTCGGAATCGCGTTCCTGCGAACCTATCCCGACAACGCCGGGACGGCCTTCGGACTCGTCGTCGGCTACGCGCTGCTGAAGTCGCCGTACATGGTGTTGACCGTCCAGAGCGCGTTCCAGTCGATGGATCTCCGCCAACTCGAAGAGAGCGCCCGCTCGCTCGGAGCGTCGTGGCCCCGAACGTTCGTCACCGTCATCGTCCCCAACGCCAGGGGCGGGATCCTCGCGGGCTCGATCATCACGTGGACGCTGGCCGCTGCGGAGTTCAACTTCACCTACATGGTGTACACCCGCGGCCCACGGCCCTTCTCGCTGTTTCTCTACGAGAACATCAGTCGCGCTCCGTTCCTGCAGTCGGCGGCGGCCATCTCGATGTACTTCTGTCTCGTCGTCGCCGCCATCCTCGTGCTACAGACCGTCGGCCGACACGGATTCACTACGACATGAACGCTCGAACACACACTCACGGGAGGCAGACGCATGGTCGCCGTTGAACTCGACGGCGTGGGCAAGACCTACGGCGACGAGGTCGCGGTCGAGGGGCTCGACCTGACCGTCGCCGACGGCGAGATCCTCGGCGTCGTCGGCCCCTCGGGCTGTGGCAAGACGACGACGCTGCGGACGATCGCCGGCTTCGAGACGCCGACGGCCGGTCGGGTCCGGTTCGCCGACGAGGACGTGACCCACGTCCCACCAGAGCGGCGAAACGTCGGGCTCGTGTTCCAGTCGTACGCGCTGTTCGACAACATGAGCGTCCTCGCGAACGTGGCGTTCGGCCCGAAGATGCAAGGCGTCGAGAAGACCGAGCGACGGGACCGCGCCATGGAGCTGCTGGAGCTGCTCGACATCGCCGAACTCGCCGACAGAGCGCCCGAAACCCTCTCCGGCGGACAACAGCAGCGGGTCGGGCTGGCGCGTGCGCTCGCGATCGAGCCGAACATCCTCCTGCTGGACGAGCCCATGACGGGGCTGGACGCCAAGCTCAAGGATCGGCTCCGGCGCGAGATCGGGAGCCTGCTCGACGAACTGGGCGTCACCGCGCTGTACGTGACCCACGACCAGGAGGAGGCGATGGCGATGTGTGACCGGATCGCGGTGCTGAACGACGGCCGCCTGGAACAGGTCGGAACGCCTCGCGAGATCTACGAGTCGCCCGCAAACGAGTTCGTCGCCGGATTCGTCGGCTCGGCGAACCTACTCGACGCACAGCTCGACGACGGCACGGTCGATCTGGGGTTTACGCGGCTGCACGCGGTCACGGACGACACGAGCGGGAACGCGACGGTCGTGGTCCGACCCGACGACATCGCGGTCGGCAGCGGTTCGATCCCGGTGACGATCCGGGAGTACCAGTACCTCGGTGAGACGACCAGCGCCGTCGGCGAGTTGCCCGACGGACAGCAGTTGCGCTTGCGCCTGAACGGCACCGCCGAGGAGACGACCGTCGGGACCACGGTTTCGGTCGCGATCGACCCCGACGGCGTCGCCGTCGTCGACACCGCCTGATACGGAAAGTCGTCGTTGCGTACCGGTGAGCGTCTCTCCCGTGGCGACGTTCACCGGTACATTGCTACAACCGTCCGTATGACTGCGCGCGGACAGGCGCGTCAGGGCAGGTCGGTCGCGAGGAAGTTCACGAGACGGTCCAGACACTCGATTGTTCCGTCTTCGGTCTCGGAGCCTTCCTCGTCTCGTGTCACGGGCCGAGCTACGCCGGCCCGAGGTATACGTTGTGCTGTCGTGAGGCCGGAAGTCAGCGGAGCGTTACAAATCAGCTTAGCTTAGTAGCTAAGCTATATTTTATCGGACCGTCGGCCGGGAGGGCGTGGCCGGTAACGAACGACGCCTCGTCGGAGCACAGCCAGACGATGGTCTGGTTCACGTCGAGGACACGCTCGCACTCGTCTTCGTCGATCTCCGGGAGCGTCGCCGACTCCCACCCCGGTCAGTACGCTTATGAGCCACTGTCCGTAACTCCCCGGCGATGCCCTCCACGAGCAGTGAGCACCTGCCGACAGCGGCGGGGTTCGTTCCGGTCGCCCTCGCGAATCTGGTCCCGCTGGTCGGTGTCGTCCGACTGGGCTGGGAGCCAGAAACGCTGGTGATCGTCTACACGCTGGAAGTGCTGTTCGCGTTCCCGCTGGCGGGCGTGAAGGCGTTGTTCGCACAGCAACCGCCGCGGACCGACCACGAGGGGTCGACCGTGATCAGCGTTTCGGACGAGCTGACCCGAAAGCGCGGGAGCGTCACGGTGGTCCCGTGGCTGCCGCCGGTCTACCCGCGGAACGTGCCCTTCGCCCTCGCCGTCGGCGGTGTCGCCGCGTGGTTCGGGATCGCCATCGGCGTCGTGGTCAACGAGACGATCCCGATCACCGCGGTCGTCAGCCGCCCCGAGGTCCTGTTGAGTGTCGGCACACTGGTCGTCGGCCAGACCGTCGAGACCTGGCGGGACTTGCGGAACGGACACCACGAGACGACCACGCCGTACGCGGTGATCGAGACGCCGGCCCGGCAGGCGTTTTTCCTGGCGTTCGTCCTGTTCGTCGTCCCGGTGACGGCCGTGGCCGGCACGGGTGCGACGCTTGGCGTGTTCGTCGTCGTCAAGATCCTCGTGGAGTGGTCGGGCTATCGAGCGAGCCACGGCGACGGCGGGCGACTTACCGGGTGGCTCTCCGGACCCGACGAGTCGGGCCGTGAGCGAGAGGTCGACGGCGTGCCCAAGGGTGAGCCCGACGCGCGCGTTCGGACGGACGACCGCGCGGTGCTGTACACCGGCGCACTCCGGGCGCTGAGTGAGCGAGCCCCCGTCTACGCGACGTCCTTCGTCATCGTCTGGCTCTTCTCGCTCGTGATCCTCGGCGGGGAGGAGCCGTCCCGAGAAGTCGCGCTCGGCTCCGGTCTCGTCCTGGTCTGTCTGTTCGTCGCGCTCCTGGCGTTGCGTGTCGGGACGTTCTACCTCAGGTACGGGCCGCTCGAATACCGTCGGTACGACGACCGAATCGTGGCGTACGACAGCCTGCTCGACGAGCCCCAGTGGTGGGCCTCGATCGGGTCGCTGCGCGACGCCGAGGTCGCGTCCGATCGGCTCCCAGACCGGCTGCTGGGGACGCGCACGGTCTCGCTGGCGGCGGGCTGGGGCGACGATCCGCGGCGCTCGCTCGGACCCGTCGCCGACGCCGAGGCCCTCGTGACGGCGTTCGACCTGCCCGTCAGGACGACGGCACTCGCGCCCATCGATCGGCGGGTAGCCGCCGTCGTCGCGGGCTGTGTCGGCGTGATCGTCCTCGCTCCAGTGGCCGTCGTGCTCGTGCCGGCACTGTCCTCGTCGACGGCGCTGCTGTACGGGGTGTTCGTGCTGCCGTTCGCCACCCTCACGCTGCGGGGACTCTGGAAACGAGCGTATCCAGAGTCGAGCACAGCGGCCGGGAGCGACGTGTAGCGACAGCGGTGTGACTCGACCGGCTCGCCACGTCGTGGCGTCGACCGAGCGGACGGCCCACGGAGCGGCGGTACGTTCATACTCCAGACGGGCGAATCGGGAACACTGTGTTCGACGACATCCTCGTTCCGACGGACGGCAGTACCTGTGCAGCGGTCGCGCTCAGCGCCGCCGAAGAGGTAGCGAAGCGATACGGAGCGACGATTCATCTCCTGTCCGTGGCCGATTCACGGATCGAGGACCACACCGTCGGCGACGAGAGTCAGCACGCGGCACACGAGACGATCGTTCGCGACGCCAGCGAGGATCTCTCGGCAGAGATCGGCGTCGTAGAAGCAGTCGAGCGGGGACTGCCACACGAGGTGATCGTAGAGTACGCCGACGAGGCGTCGGTCGACCTCGTGGTCATGGGCACGCACGGGCGGACCGGCGTCCAGCGATACGTGCTGGGCAGCGTCACCGAGAAGGTGCTCCGGCTGGCCGAGACGCCCGTGCTCACGGTCCGGGAAGCGGACGCCGACGAGCGCCCGACGCCCTTCGAAGACGTGCTGATCCCGACCGACGGCAGCGACGCCGCGAACGCGGCGATCGGTCCGGCCCTCGACATCGCCGGTGCGTACGACGCCAGCGTCCACGCGCTCTCGGCGATAGAGCCGCTGTCGATGGGCGTCGATGTTCGGTCACACGTCATCGTGGAGGCACTCGAAGAACGGGCCCAGTCGGCCGTCGACGACGTGGCCGAGCGAGCCGCGAACGCGTCGCTCGGACCGATCGAAACCGCCGTCGAGTTCGGCGATCCGTACCGACAGATCAGGACCTACGTCGAGGAGAACGACATCGATCTGGTCGTCATGGGCACCCACGGCCGAAGCGGCGTCGAGCGGTTCCTGCTGGGCAGTGTCACCGAAAAGCTCGTCCGAACGTCGTCGGCTCCCGTGATGACCGTGAGACGGCCAGAGAACAGCGGGAGTTAGCGACAGTTTCGCCGCTTTTACACTCATTTTAGACAGATCAGACACATAAATAGATGTCTGTGACCAATTAGACGTATTCTTACTTGGTACTCGTCTTCTGAAGCCGTATCGCCGTTAGACTTCTGTCCGCCCGGTCAGTTCGTCGGGAACGAGCCGGTAGAACTCGAACGACACTTCTCGGAGTGGTCGCTCGAAGATGTCCACCAGCGGGATGTCGACGTGTTCGAGTCCTTCCAGCGTCTCGGTCTCGATACCCTCGCGCTCGACGTCTTCGAGTCTGCCGCGGGCGACCACGCTCTGCCAGTCCCCGGACTCCTCCCGATACGTGACGAACGACGCCGGCCGGTCGTCGAGATCGCCTTTCGTGGTGTCGACGCCCACGGCCAGTCGGAAGTAGAACGTACTGGCCGCCGCGTCGTACCCGTACGACACCGGGATCGAGTACGGTGGCTCGTCCCCGGAAGCGAGCGAGAGGACGCCCGTCCCGCCGCTGTCGAGGATCTCGTCGCGCTCCGCGGCCGACATACTGACCGGAGTGTCTTTCGCCATGATTGACAGGACGGCGGGGAACACAATAAGTGCACTGTCGGTGGGGTCGCTGTCGCACGCGAGGAGCGCCGAGCAATGGGTCGCCACAGCGGGATCGGACCAGAGTTACTACCGCCGGCTGTACATCTGCGAACGCTTTCCCCACCCCTGGGTGGTGAGTATCGTCACGAAGTGACAGCCAACAGTATAAGCCCCAGCGGAGCGAATAGTCGGTATGAGCCCAGCGATCGATTCGATACTCGTGCCGACCGACGGGAGCGAGGGAGCCACAGTCGGCGCACAGCGCGGGATCGACCTGGCGGCGACGGCCGACGCGGACGTACACGTGCTGTCGGTGGTCGACACCCGCGAGATCGAGCCGCCGCTGTCGCGGTTCGGTGGCAAGGACCGTTCAGACAGAGAACAGCTGTTCGAGGACGAGGCCAAGCGGGCAGTCGATAGCGTCGCCGGGCTCGCACGGACACACCTCTCAGGTCGAGTCACCGGAACAGTCGAGCGAGGCGTGCCGTTCCAGGCGATCAACGAGTACGTCGAGGCACACGACATCGACGTGGTCGCGATGGGGACCCACGGACGGACCGGCCTCCAGCGACTCCTGCTGGGCAGCGTCGCCGAGAAGGTCCTTCGGACTGCGAGTGTCCCGGTCGTTGCAGTCCCGTCGACCGCCGACGAGATCGAGCCCGGCGAGGGAAGCTACGAGAACATCTTGCTGCCGACGGACAACAGCGATGGCGCGTCGGTCGCGATCGACTGGGGGATGACGCTGGCGACGCTGTACGGTGCGATGGTATACACCATCTACTCGGTCGATACGAGCCTGTTGTCCGGGTCCGAGAGAGCGAGCGAGATCCACGGAGCGCTGGAACGGGTCGGCCGAGACGCGCTCGATGCGGTCCGACGGCGTGCTCGGGCGGCCGACATCAGTGTCGCGGGCAACATTGGGAGCGGACCGGCCGCGCGCGTGATCCTCGCCGAGAGCGGCGACCACGACATCGATCTGATCGTGATGGGGACCCACGGCCGTTCCGGTATCGACCGGTACCTCATCGGCAGCGTGACCGAGACAGTCGTTCGCAACGCCGACGTGCCGGTCTGCTGTGTCCCGATGACGGAGCTGTGAGTCCACCGCCGAGAACTATTTAGCGTTCCGACGGCTACGAGCGGTCACGATGATGGCGACGACCCACGCGCTCTGGGGGATGGCGGTCGCGTTGCCGGTCCTGGCGAGCGAGCCGACACTCGCGCCGGTAGCCTTCGGAGCGGGACTCGCGGGTGGTCTGCTCCCCGACCTCGATCTCTACGCCGGCCACCGGAAGACGCTGCACTATCCGGTGTATGCGCCGCTGGCCGCTGTCCCGGCGGTCACACTCGCGATCGCCACGCCCTCGACGGTGACGGTCGGGATCGCCGTGGGCCTCACCGCGATGGCGCTCCACGCCGTCACCGACGCTGCGGGCGGTGGCCTCGAACTCCGACCGTGGCTCGCCGACTCTGATCGGGCCGTCTACAGCCACTATCACGGCCGCTGGATCCGTCCCCGGCGGTGGGTCCGCTACGACGGTGCTCCCGAGGATCTCGCCGTCGCCGGCATCGCGACCGTGTCACTCGCCGCCGTCGCCGGCAGTGCCGTCACCGCGGTCGCCGTCGCGTTGCTGGCTGTCTCGGCCGTGTACGTCCTGGTGCGCAAGTCGCTGGCGACGCTGGCCGAGCACCTCGTCGGCCTGCTCCCGACACCCGTCCTGTCCTACGTCCCCGAGCGCTACCGCGAGAGTCAGTAGTCTCTGCGGTCGGGAGCGATGCCACCGATTTATCTGACTGCTGGGCGAACATCGCGGTGATGTACGACCGAATCCTCCTCCCGACGGACATGAGCCCCGGTGTCGACCGGGCGATCGAGCACGCGATCGACGCCGCCGAGCGATACGACGCCGCCCTCCACGTGCTGTACGTCGTCGACGCCGACGCCTACAGCTCCTACCCCGGCGACGAGTACGTCCACGAGTTCGAAGGACTGGAACACGCGCTCGAAGAAGCCGGCCGCGACGCGGTCGAAGCGATCACCGCCAGGGCGGCCGACGCGGGGATCGACACGGTGAGCGAGATCCGCCACGGTGTCCCACACGAGGAGATCCTCGCGTACGGCGACGAAGCCGACATCGACCTGACTGTCGTCGGGTCGAAAAACCGGGCCGGAGAGTACCGTCGGCTGCTCGGCAGCGTCGCAGAGCGGGTTGCTCGACTGTCGGAACGGCCCGTAACGGTCGTGAAGACGCCGGTCGAATCGTCCTGATACTGCCGGCTGTAACTGTGTCAAGAGGGTCGCGACCACGGGGTCGCAACAGTCTGTACAGACGTACGGCCGGCAGTATGAGCACGTCGACGACCGCGCGGCGGTGGCACGCGACACCGCTATGTGTGTCGACCGAGCAGTACGATCACGATGCCACCGGACGAACGAGAGATCGAGCGGACCATCAGATACGGGTTAGTAGCGGTCTTCGTCCTGGGGCTCCGTCGTCGCGACCCTGGGACGGTGGTAAACGCCGCCGTCGGCGTGATCGGCACCTACCTGACCGAGTTCGTCGAGCGAACGTGTGGCGTGAAACTGCAACCGTGGCACCACCTGTACGTCGATACCGCGATGATCACCCACGCCGTGGGAATGCTGGGGCCCTACGACGACATCCAGTGGTGGGACCACGTCACCCACATCCACTCGGCGACGATTCTCGGCGGGGCCGTCTTCGCGATCTGTCGGCGGACGGGCCGCGATCCCGGTCCGAGAGTCGTCGCCGCCGTCGCCTGTGGCGGCCTGCTGTGGGAGCTCGTCGAGTACGCCATCCACGTCGGAGCCGATCAAATCGGCGTCGAGCCGGTCCTCGTGAACTACGGCAAGCGCGATACGCTGCTCGATCTGCTGTTCGACCTCGTCGGCGCAGTGCTCGTCCTCGCGCTCGGTGATCGCGTCCTCGGAGATCTGGCGACGGCAGATACCTGACGAGCCAGCAGAGGGTGAGCGGAAGTGGCGATCCGGCGAGAGAGAGTGGCCAGACGTGACTGTCGAGTGACGTTTAGTCGGCGGGTTTCCCGAAAGCGACACCGGACGGCGCGTATTGGAGAATCTATCACATCGAATGACAGTATCGGGACCTCTTACAGCATCAGTGGCAGTCATCGAGCCATACAAGACAGAACTCGTGCAAAGACGAACGACATCCTGCACTGGGGAAGCGAACGAGCGACCGTCGAGCATCGCTCGACGAACAGTGATCGATACCGGACGACAGTACGCTAGTCCAACGATGCTGGATCGCAGTGGGAAAAGAACGAACATCGGACCCGACGGGATAGCGGAGCGGCGTCCCCCGCTGCTCGTCACCGGCCGACGGCCTGCTTTACACGCTTAGTTCTGTAAAGCTTGGTGGCAACTAGCTGCTAGCACGGGCGAGCGAGGACACTGGTCAGAGTGTGATCCCGTCGAGAGCGTCCTACAATGGTCGACTCGACGACGGTAGCTAACTGGATGGGATTTGTATATGACGAATATCGTGTTACCATACAGACTTTTGTTCTCTTTTAGATAATATTGGTCGTGTTTTACTGTACAGTATTTACCAACACAGACCGTACGCGGAGTTCGTCGAGACGTAGCGGCGGTAGCGTGACCGCTCTCCCGCATACAGGCAGTTTCGAGCGATATTGGACGATCGTATGGCATAAGTGGATGTTCTCCGTGGGACGACTTCGGCTTCGCCGTGCGTCGACGCGCGTGGACGGTCGACCGTACCGTCGGACAGCAGCGTTCCAGTTGGTGCGGCAAGGCCCTGGACTACCCGGTGTCGGACTACGTGTACGTGATGTTGAGTTCGATGACGTTGGCGACGCTCTTGAGCTTCGCAGGGAGTTCCGAACGGAAGCGATCTCCCTGGAGTCGGCTCGTCGGTCCGGAGACGCTGATCGCGCCCTCGACGACGTCGTCGTTGTTCACGATCGGGACGGCGACACACCGCAGGCCCTTGACGCGGGCTTCGTCGTCGAAGGCGACGCCCTCGGTTCGAACGCGTTTCAGGCGCTCGAACAGTTCGTCGCGTTCGGTGATCGTGTTCTCGGTCATCCCCGGGAGGCCGTGTTGCTCGATGATCTCGTCGACGCGTTCCTCGGGGAGGTGTGCGAGGATCGCGTTACCCAGCGCCGTGCTGTGGAGGTTGACCCGCTGGCCGACGTAGGAGTCGGTCTTGACGGCGTCGGCTCCGTGATCCCGGTGGATGTAGATCCCCTTGCCGTTCTCCTCGACGAGGAGGTTCGCCATCTCGCCGGTCTCCTCGGCCAGGTCGGTCACTTCGTCACGGGCGATGTCGTATATCTGCTCTCTGTGTCGGGCCTTGCCCCCGAGCGCGAGGTGTTTGAGACTGAGCCGGTACGTGCTGCCGTCCTTGACGACGTAGCCGTCCCCTTCGAGCGTGCTCAGGTAGTTGTGGATGCTGCTCTTCGACAGCGAGAAGGCGTCGGTCAGCTCCATCAGACTCGCCTCGTTGCGGCGGCGCAACTCTTCGAGGATCTGGAAGGCCGTTTGCACTGACTGTATCTCGCCGGAGTTGTTCCGTTGGGGCATCGGTGTCGTCTTTCCCGTGTGTGATAATAAAGCTACTCCACCAATACTGAACGGCGGTCGCCGATGTCCGAACGGGCGGTGGTCCGTGTCCCACGAAAAATCGGCTGCTAGGGGCTGGACACCGGCGGTCGAGGCTTCCAAAGAGGCTAAATGAGTGGGGCCTAATCGACCAGATATGCGTCAGATGCCAGCGATTGGACTCGGTACGTGGCAAAACACCGACCCGGACACCTGTCGAGAGAGCGTCCGTCTCGCACTCGAAGCGGGCTACCGCCACGTCGACACCGCACAGTACTACGACAACGAACGGCTCGTCGGAGAGGGCATCGCCGAGGCCGACGTGCCCCGAGAGGAAGTGTTCGTCGCGACGAAAGTCCACGCCGAGAAGTTCGGACTCGCCCACGAGGAAGTGATCGAGGGACTGGAAGCCAGCCTCGACCGCCTCGGACTCGACTCGCTTGACCTGCTGTACGTCCACTGGCCGGTGGGCAACTACGATCCCGCGGAGACGATGCCGGCGTTCGACGAACTCCGAGAGCGGGGCCTGATCGACCACGTCGGCCTGAGCAACTTCTCGGCCGAACTCCTCGACGAGGCGCTTGCTGAGCTCTCCGCCCCGCTGTTTGCCCACCAGGTCGAGATGCATCCGCTGCTCCAGCAGGACGAACTGCTGGCTCACGCACGCGAACACGACTACAACCTCGTGGCCTACTCGCCGCTGGCACGCGGGAACGTCTTCGAGCTGCCCGAACTCCAGTCGATCGCGGAGAAACACGGCGTCAGTGAGGCACAGGTCAGTCTCGCCTGGCTCCAGTCCAAAGGCGTGGTGACGCCGATCCCGAAGGCGTCGAGCGAAGAACACATCCGCGACAACCTCGCGTCGCGCGAACTCGAACTCGACGAGGAGGACGTCGAGGCGATCGAGGCGATCGACCGGACCGAGCGGTTCGTCGAGCGCGACGGCGCGCCGTGGCTCTGAAACCGGCGATCGTCCAGTAATTCGCGACCGCGATCGAGAAGCAGTGACGGCCGACAGTGTCACCAGGACGTGATCGTCACGTCACGCAGCGGTCGGTCGAGGGGAACGTCGACGACGCCGCCGGTGTAGTGTGAGACGTAGAAGCCGACGATCATCTCCAGGGATCGCACGGCCTCCTCGCCGGGCGAGTAGTTCTCCGATTCACCCGCGAGGAGGTCCTGGACGTGGGCGGCGGCGTTGGCGAAGGAGTTCTTGTAGTCGTCGTCCCAGGTCCACTCGCCGTCGATGCTGTCCAGTGGCGTCTCGACGTGTTCGCCGTCTTCGAGCCGCCAGTAGCGCCACTCGCCGTCGTCGTTGTTGAGATAGAGTTTCCCCTCGGTGCCGACGAAGTTCAGCGTCATCGAAGAGATATCGCGGGGAATCGTACAGTCGACCGTCACGAAGGTCCCGTCCTCCATGACCACGTAGCCGCCGCCACCGGCGTCGTCGACCGTCTCGTCGACGTCGAGCGAGTCGACGGCCTCGTTTTCGCCGGTGATGTAGCCGTTGACCTCCCGTGGCACCGTATCGAGCAGGAAGACGAGCGTGTCGAGGACGTGTGTCGAGTTGCGCATCAGCTCCATGCGGTACTGGGTGCTGACCGACCGCACGTCGCCCAGAATGTTCTCGTGCTGGATGAGATAGCGGAGCCGCTGGAGCTTCTCGGTGAACCGAAACGAGTGGTTGACGACCAGTTCCGTCCCCGTCTCCGCGCAGGTGTCGACCATCTCCTGTGCCCGGGACACGTCCGAGGCGATCGGCTTCTCACACCAGATCACGTCCGGATCGGCGGGCGACTGTGCGGCGTCGATCGCGTGGCCGTCGTGGAGATACGACGGCGTACAGATCGAGACCACGTCGAGGTCTTCGCTCGCGAGCATCGTCTCGTGGTCCAGATAGCGGCCACTGTCGGGGATGTCCCACGCGTCGCCGAACGTGTCGAGCTTGTCCTCGTCTACGTCCGCGACGGCGACGAGTTCGATCTCCGACGTGCTGGCGTAGCCGCCAGCGTGACTGGCGTCGATCTTTTCGTTTCCGATGGCGTCCTCGTCGTGCATCCCGAGGATGCCCATGCCGGCGATACCGCCCGTTCCGATGATCGCTGCGTTGTAGCTCATAGTGGTCTGTGGTTCTGCGTCGTCGAGTCAAGCCGGATGGCTGGAGCCACTGCTCGACTGACCCATGCGAAGCTCTTTCGACACCGCTATTTATAAATCCTTGAGTTTCCGCACCGAACGAGAGCATGCTGTCGGCCACATCGGCGGTCGGAGGGCCGGCCGCGCGTCGAGGGCAGAGCCACAACATACATTGTCCACAGCGCGGTTGGGGTGGTATGGGAAATCCAGTCACGGAGAACCCACTGGAGACGCGGTCGGACGTACAGCGAGCGGTGCGACAGCTCGTCGCACCCCTGGAAGCACACCACAGTCCGGGCGGGGCACTCGTTCGCGTCGGCGCGGCCGGCGCGTCGTTCCCGAACCACGAAGCGGGGATCGAGGGGTACGCTCGCTCGCTGTGGGGCCTCGCCACACTCGCGGCCGGCGGCGGCGAGTTCGACGGGTGGGAACGGTATCGGGCGGGACTGGTCAACGGAACGGACCCGGATCACCCTGAGTACTGGGGCACGATCGCCGACGGGCGACAGAAGGTCGTCGAGGGCTCCTGTCTGGGAATGGCGCTCGGGCTCGTCCCCGAGCGGCTCTGGGAGCCACTCGACGAGGCGGAACGCGAGCGAGTACAGACCTGGCTGACGGCGGCCAACGGCGAGTGGATCCCGGACAACAACTGGCGCTTTTTCCGGGTGCTGGCCAACGTCGGGCTGTCGTCGGTCGGTGCCTCGTTCGACCGCCAGCAGGTCGCGACCGACCTGGACCGTCTGGAAACGTTCGCGCTGGAGAACGGCTGGTACGCCGACGGTCCGGACGCCCCGGTCGACTACTACTGTGCGTGGACGATGCACGTCGAGGGGCTCCTCTACGCCTGGCTGGCCGAGGACGATGCCGAGCGAGCGGCCCGGTTCAGGCGGCGGGCGGTCGAGTTCGCAAGCGAGTACCGCCACCTGTTCGAGCCCAGCGGGCGCGCGGTCCCCTACGGCCGGAGTCTCACCTACCGGTTCGCCCAGGCCGCGTTCTGGGGCGCGCTCGCGCTCGTCGGTCGAGACGCCGACCTCCCGTGGGGCGAGATCAGGGGGCTGTGGCTCCGGAATCTCCGGTGGTGGTTCGACCAGCCGATCTTCGCCGCCGACGGGACGCTGACCGTCGGCTACCGCTACCCCTCACAGAAGATGACCGAGCGGTACAACTCCCCGTCCTCGCCGTACTGGGCGTTTCGGGCGTTCCTGCCCCTGATCGCCGACGCGGACCACCCCTTCTGGACGGCCGAGGAACGGCCGCTGCCCGAACTCGACCGCCAGCGGCCGATCGAGGCGGCGGACCTGCTCGTCCGGCGCGGGCCGGACCACGTCGTCGCGTTCACCGGCGACACCGCCACGCCCCGCTACCGGAACAAGTACGACAAGTTCGCCTACTCCAGTCACTTCGGGTTCGGCGTCGACGACGGGATCGCCGGACTCGACGCCTGTGGAATCGACAGCACGCTCGTGGTCAGTACGGACGGCGAGCACTTCCGCGGACGGACGGCGGACCTCGACGGCAGCGTCGACGACGGCGTCGCGGCGTCGACGTGGGACCCCTTCGACGACGTGACAGTCAGGACGAAGGTGCTCCCGGTCGGACCGTGGCACGTCCGCATCCACCAGCTCGAAGCCGCGCGAGCGATCGAGACCGCGGAGGGCGGCTTCGCGCTGCCGACGACCGAGGAACGGTACGCCGACGACGTACGAGAGACGACCGAGGGACAGATGGCGGCGGTGTCGTTCGAGGACTTCAGCGGTCTCCGGGCCGTCGGCGGCGGGAACCGCTGTGAGCCAGCGGTGACCACACCGGTCCCGAACACGAACGTCCAGCATCCCCGTACCGCGGTCCCGGTCCTCTCTCGCTCCTTCGAGCCCGGCAGTTACCGGTTCGCGTCGGCCGTCCTCGGCGTGCCGGGGACAGCCAGCCCGACGGCCTGGACCGAACCGCCGACCGTCGAGTGGACCTGGTCGGGGGTCACCGTCGGCGACGGCGAGGGAGAGACGGTACAGACAGTCAGTCTCGAACAGAAGTAGCAGCGACCGTCAGTCCGCCAGCGAGGCGCTGAACGCGCCGTCGTCGAACTCGATCGGCGTCGCTTCCTCGACGACCCGGAGGTCCTCGCGCTGGCGTGCGTCCTCGATCAGGGCCTCGGAGGCGAAGAAGCGAGCGAGGTGCATGGTGTCACGCGCCCGGACCACGCGAACGGTCTCGGGATCGACGACGCCGATGGTCGAGAGCGCCGCGACGAGACCGGCCCTGTCGCTCTCGACGACCGGCGGCAGACGGACGCCGCGGACGGTGCTGGCGGTGAGCGCGTTGATCAGGGTCGTCTCGGCGTCCAGCTCGGCGACCACGTCCTCGTGGATCAGGTCCGCCGAGCCGACGCCCATCGCGTTGCCGTGGGTCGCCGCCGTCAGCCCGCGGGTGTAGATGCGCTTGATCGTCGGCTCGTCGGGTGCCGGCTCGTTGATCGCGAAGGCCCGACGGCCGATGACGTTCGTGTCGAGCCCCTGGCCGCTGATGTCCTTGCCCTGTCTGTCGAACACGACCACGTCGAGCTCCGAGAAGGGCAGCGTCGGCATGACATCGTAGGCCCGTTCGAGCAGTTCCCGCTCGCGGTCGAGGAAGCCACCCGGTGGGACGCCCTCGATCAGCGTCGTCTCGTCGTGCTGATCTTCCAGCAGGGCGATCCCGCCCACGACCGGCAACGCGTCGAGCAGCTGCCCGGCGATCTCCGGGATCATGTTCCGGAACGACCAGTCGACGGCCCACTCGTGGGCGATCTTCGCGCCCCGTTGCTTGCCCATCCCGATGACGAGCATCTTCGAGAGCCCGCTCTCGACGGCCCCGTCGAAGTCGGTGTGGGGCTTGACGCGGTTGATCGGGACGATGGCGTCGGCCCCGGCGGCGTGGGCGTCGGCGACGACCGGCACGTCCCGCTCGGGCGTTCGGCCCACCTCGACCACGTCCATGCTGGACCGGATCTCACAGCCGATCGACGACTCCGTGACGCCCAGTTCCGCGAGCATCTCGGCCTGTCCCTCGCCGGTCGCGCCGCCGTGGCTCCCCATCGCCGGGAAGACGAACGGATCGTACCCCCTGTCTTCGAGCGTCGAGACGGCCGCTGCGACGATCTCGGAGACGTTGTCGATTCCCCGGCTGCCGACGCCCAGCGCGATCTCGCCGCCCGCGGGCACGTCGTCGAGTTCGAGAGCATCGACGGCGCTCTCGACGTGGGCGTCGATGGCCGCGGCCGGGATCGGATCGGTCTCCCAGACCTGTTCGACGACACCGAGTTTCGGGAGGTCGAGATCGCCACACGCGTCGACGATCGTCGCCTCCGGAACCGAGAGTTCGCTGGCGCTTTGGTTTCGCTCCATGCGCCCACTGTGTGGCGAGAGCGTCATAAACGTGGCTGATACCGCCGGTCGGCGGGTGTCGACGGATCTCAAGATTTAAGGGTCGAACTGCCGCCTATCGAACTGATGCGCTTCGTTCGATACACCGACGGAACGACCCCAGCGTGGGGTCTGGAACGCGAACAGACGATTCACGCACTGTCCGATCTCCCGTGGGGAGAGCCGTCACTGAACGACCTCGCGAACCCCAGCTACCGATCACACGTCGCAGCCCGCATCGAGAACGGGGCGTCGACGCAGATCGATCCCACCGCTGTGTCGCTGCTCGCACCGGTGCCACAGCCGGGCAAGATCGTCTGCTGTGGCCTCAACTACCACGATCACGCCCAGGAGCAAGACGAGACGGTGCCGGACAGCCCGATGCTGTTCGGGAAGGCCCCGACCGCCGTCACCAACCCGGCAGATCCGATCGTCCACCCCGATCCCGAGGGGCCGCCCCAGGTCGACTACGAGGTCGAACTGGCCGTCGTCGTCGGCGACACGATCTCCTCGGTCGACGAGGCCGACGCCTACGACCACATCGCCGGCTACACCGTGCTCAACGACGTGAGCGAGCGAACGGCCCAGAACGAAGACGGGCAGTTCTTCCGGGGCAAGAGCTACGACACGTTCGCCCCGATGGGGCCGCGACTGGTCACCGGCGACGACATCGATCCGAACGCCCTCGACGTGGAGTTGCGCGTCGACGGCGAGACGAAGCAGTCCTCGAACACCGAGCAGTTCATCTTCGACGTGGGCGAGCTCGTCGCCTACATCAGCGATGCCATGACGCTGCGGCCCGGCGACGTGATCTCGACGGGGACGCCCGGCGGCGTCGGCATCTTCCGCGATCCGGTCGAGGTGCTGGAACCGGGCCAGACGGTCGAGGCAGAGATCGAAGGTATCGGAACGCTTCGGAATCCGGTCGTCGGCCGATAGGGGCGACGAGCGCGGCCGGCGGAGTCGGTCGTACTGTCGGCCGTCCATCTGTCCGCGATTTCGATATCCCGACAGCGAATCCCGTTACGAAGTGACAGCCGACGGTATCAGGCGCGATCGGGAACCACGAGGACCACGATGTCGTTGACGTTCGTTCCCGTGGGGCCGGTCCGAATCGTCGCGTCCGTCTCGCTCAGGAACCGGCCCGCGTCGTTGGCGGCGAGCGCCTCTCGGGCGGCCGCCCGATCCGTGACCGTCTCGCCGTCGACGAGCGCGCCAGCGACCGCCGAACTCCCGTCCTCGCCGTCGCTGTCGACGGCGGCGACGATCGTCTCGCCGGTCAGTTCGATCCCGGCCGACAGCGCGAGTTCCTGGTTGGGACCGCCGGTCCCGCCCTCGCCGGTGATCGAGACGGTACACTCCCCGCCGGCCAGCACGACTGCCGGCGGTTCGATCGGGTCGCCGGTGGCGGCGATCTCCTCGGCGACGGCCAGCAAGGTCGTGCCGGCCTCGCGGGCCTCGCCACGCAGGCGCGAAGTCACCACGAGCGGCGTGTACCCCGCCTCGCGTGCGACATCGCGGGCCGCGTCGAGCGCCAGCGCGTTGTCCCCGACCAGGTGCGTCCGGACGCGCTCGGCCGACAGCGCAGCGGTGGTCGGCGTTTCCGACCGCCGACCCGCGTCCCCGGCCGCGAGGTGCGAGGCGACGGCGTCCGGCGGCGTAACGTCGTACCATTCGAGCACGGCCAGGGCGTCGCCGTAGGTCGTCTCGTCCGGGACCGTCGGCCCACTGCCGATGGCCGACAGGTCGTTGCCGACGACATCCGAGAGAACGAGCGTTGCGACCGTGGCCGGCGCGGCCGCCCGTGCGAGGCGGCCCCCCTTGACCTCCGAGAGGTGTTTGCGGACCGCGTTGATTTCGTGGATGGGCGCGCCGCTGTCGAGCAGCAGCGCCGTCGTCTCGCGGAGTTCCGTCAGCGAGAGGTCGCCGGCCGGAGCCGTCAGGAGTGCGCTCGTCCCGCCGGTGACGACCGGGAGCACGAGCGTCTCGGCGTCGGCGGCCGCCACCAGTTCCAGCAGGTCGGTCGTGGCCCGGACGTTGCGCTCGGACGGAAGCGGATGGTCGCCGGTGACACACCGGACGCGGTCGCCGTCGGTCGGGTGTTTGGTCACGACCAGTCCGTCGGTAACGTGGTCGCCGAGGATCGATTCCAGCGCGGCGACGACGCCGCTGGCGGCTTTCCCGCCGCCGACGACGAACACGTCGCGGTACGCGGTGAGGTCGTACTCGGTGTCGGCGATCGACAGCGTTTCATCCGTGACAGAGACGGCCGACCGGATCGCCGCTTCGGGTGCCGCGGCGGCGATCGCGCGTTCGAGACAGTCGAGTGCGAGAGCGTGGTCCGGACTGCGCTCCAGTGTCGCTCGGTTCTCGATCATGGCTCACCGTGCGTGCTCCGACCCAAAAGAGTGTGTGTTCGAGAGCGGGCAAAGTGGCAGTGGATTTAATACCATCCGATTAATTCGCCAACAGTATGCAGATCGAACACCCCTACACCGGCGACGGGCGTTGGCTGCGAGGGAACCTCCACACGCACACGACGGAGACCGACGGCGCGGACACCGTCGAGGAAGTACTCGACGCCTACGAGTCGATCGGACACGACTTCCTCGCAATCTCTGACCACGACCTGCTTGTCGATCCCGACCGGTATCGGGCGGACACGTCGCTGACGCTGTTGCCGGCCGTCGAAGTGACGGCGAACGGCACCCACGTGGTACACGTCGGGGCGACGGCGGTCGTCGAGCCGCGGGCGGACCGCCAGGCCGTCGTCGACGACATCCGAGAACAGGGGGCGATGGCGATCCCCGCACACCCAAACTGGGAGGCCGACTTCGACCACTGGCCACAGCGCCGGCTATCGGAGCTGACCGGCTATCACGGCATCGAGATCTACAACGGCAACATCGAGCGGTGCCCGGGCACGCCGCTGGCGACCGATCGGTGGGACCAGCTCCTGTCGGCCGGGCGGCGCGTCTGGGGCTTCGGAACGGACGACACCCACGACGCGGTCGATATCGGGAACGCCTGGACGGTCGTACAGGTGGCCGAGCGAACGCCCGCGGCGGTGCTCGAAGCCCTGACTGCCGGACAGACGTACGTCTCGACCGGCGTCGATATCGAGCGAATCGCGGTCGAGGACGGGAGCATCGAACTCGACGCGAGCGAGCGCGTGACGGCCCGTCTGGTGAGCGACTGGGGGCGGGTCCAGCGAACGAGAGCGGGCGAGACGGTCCGATTCCACCTGCCGGACGATCTGGTCTACGGACGGGAGCACAGCTACGTTCGAGTGGAATGTCGTGGCCGGGGCGACGACGCGGCCTGGACCCAGCCGTTCTACCTGGCATAGATGGAGCGGGGCTATCGACACGTCGTCCTCGCGAGTTGCGTGCTCGCCTTCTTCGGGAGCCGCGTCGGCCAACTCGTCATCAGTCCGCTCGTCCCAGAGATCACCGGGGCGTTCGAGGTGTCGAAGGGGTCGATCGGTGCGGCGCTGACGGGCATGTGGGCCGCGTACGCGCTCGTGCAGTACCCCGCCGGTGTCTTCGGTGACCGGTTCGGCGAGCGCCCGGTCGTGCTGGTCTCGCTCGCGACGGCGGCCGTCGGAAGCGTCCTGCTCGCCGTCGTGGCGACCTTCCCGCTGTTCGTCCTCGTCGTCGTCGCCCTGGGCGCGGGCGTCGGACTGTACTACAACGCCGGGACGACGCTCCTCGCTCGGGAGTTCGACGGCGTCGGTCGAGCGATCGGCGTCCATCGGATCGGCGGACAGGCGGCGGGCCTGCTGGCCCCGATTTCGGTCGCGGCCGTGAGCGTCCGGTTCGGCTGGCGGGCCGGGTTACTGGTCGGGGTCGTCGCCGCGCCGATACTGCTCCTGTTCTGGGCGGCCGTCCGGCCCACGCCGCCGCGTCGGCCGGACGTGAGCGTCCGTCGACAGTTCGACGCGGGCTTGCTCCGGGACATCCTCTCTCGGCCGGTGCTGGCCTACGGGACGGCGGTGGCCGTGCTCGCGGAGTTCGTCGGGATGGCGGCCACGTCGTTTCTCCCGACCTTTCTGGTGGCGGCACAGGGGTTGTCCCTCCAGCGAGCGAGCCTGCTGTTCTCGCTTTACTTCGTCGTCCTGGCGGTCGCCCAGCCGGCGACCGGCTGGCTGTCGGACGCCGTCGGTCGCGCCCGAGCGACGATGCTTGCCCTGGCGAGTGGCGTCGCCGGGTACGCCCTGCTGGTCGGTGCCACGGGCCTGGTGCCGGTCGTCGCCGGGGTCACGCTGGCCGGGTACGCGATGAGCTGGAGCACGCCGATCCAGGCGCTCTTTCTCGATCAGCTCGGCCGAGCGGAGCGGGGCACCGGCTTCGGACTCGTGCGGACCGTGTACGTCTTGCTCGGGTCGCTCGGGAGCGTCGTCACGGGCGGCGTCGCGGATCGGCTGGGCTGGACGGTCGCGTTCGGCATGCTGGGTCTCGTGCTCCTGTCGGCGGCGGGGCTCGTCGGCGCGGCACAGCTCGCGAACGTCGAAGCGTCGTGATGGTGGCCGCTCGCCGCGGCCACCGCACCGAGAGGTCGGTCGGCGGTTACCAGAACCGGTCGTAGTGTCGGGTCGCCCGGACGAGCGCCTCGACGTAGAAGTAGTCGCCCCAGATGCAACACTCGCCGTAGTCGCCGTCCGACGGGTGGTACGCACCGTCGGTCAGGAGTCCGTTCGAGTCCGCGCCCGCGGTGTAGTGCTCGGTGAGACTGGCCAGCGTCGCCAGCGAGGCGTTGCGGTAGGCCGGGACGCGCTCGTCGCCGCTTGGCAGCTGTCGGGAGAGTTCGTCCAGCCCGCAGGCGGCGACGGCGGCGGCCGAGCTGTCTCGGATCGCCGGGTCAGTCGGGGCGTCGAAGTCCCACAGCGGGACGTGGTCGTCCTCGACGTGCGAGAGGTAGTAGTTCGCGACCTTGGCCGAGAGCCCCGCGTAGGCAGCGGTGTCGAGGTAGTCGGCGGCGACCGCGTAGCCGTAGATCGCCCACGTCTGCCCGCGCGACCAGCAGGAGTCGTCGTCGTACCCCTGGGCCGTCTCACCACCCAGTGGCGTCCCGTCATCGACGGTACACCGGAACGTGTGAAACGTCGAGGCGTCCGGGCGGACGATGTGGGCGGCGTTCGTGCGGGCGTGGGAGGCCGCGATAGCTCGGTACCGCGGCTCTTCCGTGACCTCGCTGGCCCACAACAGCAGCGGGAGGTTCATCATCGTGTCGACGATCATCCGCCCGCGGTTCTCGTCGTCTTCGTCGTCCATGCTCCCCCAGGCCTGGAGGAGCCCGGGAGCCTGCCAGTAGCGGTCGGTGAGCAGATCGGCCCCGCGGAGCGCGATCGATCGATACCGCTCCTCGTCGGTGAGCCGGTAGCCGGCGACCGCCGACAGCGTGTACAGAAAGCCCAGATCGTGCGTCTCGACGAGGCCGTCGTCGAGGCGGTGCGCGAACGTCTCCAGTTGTGCCTCGGCGGCGTCTCTGAACCGCCGCTGGCCGGTCACGTCGTAGGCGAGCCAGCACAGTCCGGTCCAGAAGGCGGTCGTCCACCCGTCGGTGTTGTCGGTCGACCCGTAGACGAGGTCGTCGCTCGAAGCCGTCGGGAACCGGTCGTAGTACCGGTCGAGGTTCTCGCCGATCCGCTCGATCGCGTCCGTCAACGCCCGTTCTAACTGTTCCTGGCTTCGCTCGGGCCGCTCGAAGTATCGGTCGGGAAGCGCCGGTTCGGTCACTGCGGCCGCGAGCGCCTGAGGACTTCGGCTCATTCGCTTCGAACTCACTCCAGACGGACAATAAACCTATTGTCGGAAACTGT